>DAOWDR010000415.1 GCA_030638935.1 Desulfobacteraceae bacterium
AATTATTGCATATAGACCGTAAAAATTATGAGTTCAACCATCATCATTTTTTTGATCTTGAAAAATTGCTGGAGCCCGGAGATTTGCTGGTGGTGAATAATACCCGGGTGATTCCGGCAAGGCTTTTGGGGAAAAAAGAGACCGGCGGCAGGGTGGAAGTGTTGATCATTGACTATGCAGCTGGTGTGAAAAATCTTGAGGAGAACGGATTTTTCCAATGCGATTGCCTGATAAAAGCCTCTAAAAGTCCAAAGTCAGGGTCTTTTCTAAATCTGGGCGAAGGGATAAGGGCCCAGGTGATGGAGGTAAAACAATATATTTCCCAGGTCCGATTTTTCGGTGGTGAACAATTTATTAAGGCTTTAAAGCGTTCGGGTCAAATTCCACTGCCGCCCTATATAAAACGCAATGGGGATGATGGAGAACTGGCCCAAACAGACAGGCAAACCTATCAGACGGTATATGCAGAAACGGAAGGGGCTGTTGCAGCACCCACGGCAGGACTTCATTTTACCGACTCCCTGATCGCAGATCTTGAAACAAAGGGGGTGCTATTTGCAAATATTACCCTCCATGTGGGCTATGGTACCTTTGTTCCTGTCCGGGTGGAAGATATCCGGGAGCACCAAATCCATTCTGAATATTATTTTGTATCCCCCGGGGCCGCCCAAAAAATCAACCAGGCCAAACAAGAGGGGAGAAGGGTGATTGCCGTGGGGACCACCTCGGTGAGGACCCTGGAATATCTGTCAGATGATAAGGGGCAGGTGACCTCTGGTGTCGGGAATTGTGATTTGTTTATTTATCCGGGGTATACCTTTAAATGCGTGGATGCCATGGTGACCAATTTCCATCTTCCAAAGTCCACATTGCTCATGCTGGTATCTGCGTTTTACAAAAGAGAAAAAATGATACAGGCCTATGAAACCGCCATTGCACAGGATTATAGATTTTTCAGTTATGGCGATGCCATGCTTATTGATTAGGTATAGGGATTTAGATATGGAGATTAAGGCAGGGATATTATGTTAGATTTTAAATTATTAAAAGAATCAAAGGAAACCTGTGGTTCTGGGGCAACAAGGGCCCGGTTGGGAGAATTGAAAACAGACCATGGGTCTATTCAGACACCTATTTTTATGCCCGTTGGCACCCAGGGGTCTGTAAAGGGTATCTCCAAGGAAGATCTTGACCATTGCGGCGCCCAGATTATCCTGGGCAACACCTATCATCTATATTTAAGGCCGGGACCCGAAATCATTGAGCACATGGATGGGCTCCATGAATTTACCCGTTGGGACAAACCCATGCTCACCGATTCCGGGGGGTTTCAGTTTTATTCCCTGGCCAAGCTGGCTAAATTCACCGAGGAAGGCGTTAAATTTCAGTCCCATATTGACGGGTCCCGTCATTTTTTTTCACCGGAAAAAGCAGTGGAGATCCAGATGACATTGGGATCGGATATCATGATGTCCCTGGACTGGTGCATGGGACATCCGGCCACTGAAAAACAGACCATGGAGGCCCTGACCAAAACCACTAACTGGGCCAGGAGAGGGTATGATTTCTGGCAGGAAAAAGGGGGTAAAAACAATCTGTTTGGTATTGTCCAGGGAGGGATGTTCAAGCATTTAAGATCCTTGTCTGCAAGCCAGATTACCCAAATTGATTTTCCAGGATTTGCCATTGGCGGACTTTCCGTGGGGGAACCCACCCAAGTGATGTATGAGATGGCAGACCATACCCTGCCGCTTTTGCCAAAAGATAAGCCCAGGTATATCATGGGGGTGGGCACACCTGAAAACCTGGTGGAGCTTGTGGGCATGGGCTGCGATATGTTTGATTGCGTTATGCCCTCCCGCAACGCCAGAAACGGCCAGTTGTTCACATCAAAGGGGAACATCAATATTTACAATGCAAAATTTAAGATGGACAAAGCTCCCATAGATGAGGCCTGCCAATGTTACACCTGCCAAAATTATTCAAGGGCCTATCTCAGACATTTGTATAAGTCCAGGGAGCTTCTTGCCTACCGGTTGAATACCATTCACAACCTGTACTATTATCTTGACCTCATGGCTAAAATGCGCCATGCCATAGAAGAGGATCAATTTCTGGAATTTAAAAAAGATTTTTTGTCAAAAAGGAGAAATTGAGCATGCATGAAATGGGCATAGCCGAAGAGTTGGTCAAAATTACAATGGATGCCATTCCTGAAGATATTGCAGACCCTAAAGTGGAGATTCTGAATTTGAGAATCGGCAAGCTGGCATCTGTTGTTGAGCATAGCCTGACTTTTTGTTTTGAAATCATTACCAAGGATACGCCCCTGGAGAATGCCAGACTGGTAATTGAGACAATACCTGTGAAAATTAGGTGTAAGGTTTGTCGCAGGGAATGGGAAGTGGATGATCCCATGTTTAAATGTCCTGACTGCAAGGAGGGGGAGGTGGAGATGATTTCAGGAAGGGAAATAGATATCACCTCCATGGAATTGGCAGACGAATAGGTGCGGTGAATAAAAATTATCCAGTTTACATTAGAACAAAGAAAATAAGGAAATCGCCATGGAAATAAATATTCAAAAAAGGGTACTTGAGCAAAATAAAACAGAGGCAGATCTCACTAGGGCCTTTTTTAAGGAAAAAAATGTATTTGTTCTGAACATGATGTCATCCCCGGGATCAGGCAAGACAGAAACCCTGTGTAAAACCCTGGGACATTTGATGCCCGAGATCAGGGTGGGGGTTATTGTTGGGGATGTGTGCACCACCAACGATGCAGACAGACTTGCAGTTACAAAGGCAAAGGTAACCCAGATCAATACAGATCAATTCGGGGGAGACTGTCATCTTGCAGCCCACCTCATAGATGCCTCGGCAAGAAAGATGGGATGCGACGACCTTGACCTGCTCATTGTGGAAAACATCGGCAATCTGGTATGTCCTGCGGAGTTTGATATTGGAGAAGATGCAAGGGCCGTTGTTTTGAGTGTCACCGAAGGGGAGGATAAACCCCTAAAATATCCCCTCATGTTCCAGGTGGCGGATGTTGCTGTCTTGAACAAGGTGGACCTGCTGCCCTACCTTGATTTTGATGCTGCCCTGGCCGTGGATAATATGAAAAAGGTTCACCCGGGGATGCCGGTGTTTGAAATTTCCGCTAAAACTGAAGCAGGGTTTGAACCCTGGCTTGAATGGCTGAGGGAAAAGGTGAGAGAAAAAACAGGCGGATAAAGGATAAAAACAGGGAGGGAATCATGGAAAAAAAGCAGGCAGCATTTGCCGGCACATGGTATCCCGGCACTGCCGGGGAGTGCGACACAGCTATCCAGCAATTTTTAAAGGAAGGCCGGGGCAGGCTTGAGGGAGATTTTGCCGGTGGAATTGTTCCCCATGCCGGCTGGCACTTTTCCGGCAGTATTGCCTGCAGGGTTATTGCCTCTCTTTTACCCAAGGCTCCCAATGCAGTTGATACAATTCTTATGTTTGGCGCCCATATGCACAGTCAATCTCAACCCTTTACCATGGGTCACGGGTTTATCGAGACTCCTTTTGGAGAAATTGAGGTGGACAAAGAGCTTGTGGAAAAAATTGCTGGAAACAATATCCAAAAACTATCCCCTAAAAATTTTCCCGATGAAAATACTCTGGAGCTGCAATATCCTTTTATAAAATATTTTTTTCCCAAAGCTAAGATTGCAGTCATTGGTGTTGCCCCGTCTGATCTTGCCGCCATTATCGGCGGCATGGCCGTGGAAGAGGCAAAAAAATTGGACCGCCATATCCGGGTAATCGGTTCCACGGACATGACCCATTACGGGCCGGACTTCGGGTTTACGCCGAAGGGGATAGGGGAAGAGGCAGTTGACTGGGTGGCAGGTAAAAATGACAGAAAGGCAATTGGGGCCATGGAAAAAATGGACGAGGCCGGTATTATCGCCCAGGGGCTGGATAATAAAAACATGTGTTGTCCCGGAGCCGTTGCCGCAACGCTTTCCGCCTGTAAAAAAAATGGCGCAGTCAAGGCAATTGAGCTTGACTACGCCACCAGTTTTGAAAAAACCAGATCCAACAGTTTTGTCGGATATGCAGGCATGCTTTACGCAAGGTTGTGAATAAAGGATAGAGCCTTTCTGATTCGCTGGATTGTTTTGGTCTGGCCCAGGGCCAGCAGCATTTCAAATATGCCGGGGCTAACTGTGGTGCCGGTGATGGCCACCCTAAGGGGTTGGGCTATTTTGCCGAAGCCAAGGCCTGTCTCTTCCATGATCTGCTTGAAGATATTTTCAAGATTTTCCTGGGTATAGTCGGAAAGAGCTTCAATTCCGTCTGCCGCTTGTGCCAGCATGCCCATTGTTTCGGGCTTGAAAAATTTGTTGGCAGCCTTTTCATCAAAATCAACTATATCTTTATAATAAAATACAGCTGCCCGG
>DAOWDR010000390.1 GCA_030638935.1 Desulfobacteraceae bacterium
AGAATATCGACAGTTTTTTAATCGACAAAACCGGCAATATTAAGGTGTTGCTGAAAACATACGGGATAGAACTGCTAAGCGATGAAGCGGTTCTATCTAAAAAACTTGTTATACTTCAACAAGAATACAGAGGTGTATTTGTCGATCTTGGTGTTGTTAATGAAGATGGCCGGCAAGTCGCCTATGCCGGTCCGTTTAAATTGGATAAGGCCAATTATTCAGATGCCCAATGGTTTAAAAATGCATTGCAGAAACAAGTTTTTGTCAGCGATGTTTTTTTGGGTTTGAGAGGGCTGCCCCATTTTATTATCTCCGTGCAGCAAAAAGTGGGCAATACCACCTGGCTTGTCAGGGCAACAATTGATTTTGTTGCGTTTAACAATTTAGTTGAGAATATTCGGATTGGTGAAACAGGTTTTGCCTTTATTGTAAACCAGAAAAATAAATTTCAGACCAAACCCCGTATTGATATCACATCTGAAAAAACCGTATATCAAAAGTTATTGGAAATCCCTCCCAAATCTTTGGATGAAGTTCATATTACACGACAAAGAATAAATGAGAATGATGAGATTTTTTACGGGGATGAATATATTTATGTGTCCTCTTTCCTTAAAAATGGAGATTGGCTTCTTGTTTACAGGCAAAACGCTTCTGATGCATTTTCAATCGTACGCAAAGCCTTTCAACTTGCACTTCTGATTTTTGTTTTAGGAGGTATTGGGATCATTGCAATGGCGTTTTTTTTATCCAAGCGCATGGTCGGTTTTATTGCCAGGTCAGATATGGAAAAAGAACTCATGAACCGGCAGGTGATTGAAACAAGCAAGCTTGCTTCCGTGGGAGAGTTGGCTTCCGGGGTTGCACACGAGATAAATAATCCGGTTGCCATTATGGTTGAAGAAGCCGGCTGGATTGGGGACCTGCTTGAGGAAGAGGAGTTTTTACACAGTGAGAATCTGGAAGAATTCAATCGTGCGCTAAATCAGATACAGACCCAAGGGAATCGATGCAAGGAAATCACCCATAAACTTTTAAGTTTTGCAAGAAAAACAGAATCAAATAACAAGGAAGTCTCTATCAATGAATTGATGGGTGATTTGATTGATCTGACCAAGCAGAGGACCAAATATAATAACGTTAGTATTGAAACCACCATGGAAAAGAATTTACCGGTCATTATTGCTTCCAGTACGGAAATGCAACAGATTTTTCTTAATCTGGTCAACAATGCCATCGATTCGATGGAACCGGCAGGCGGTGTTGTTAACATTTCTACACAATACCTTGAGCGACAAGTTATGGTCCGGATTTCAGATTCAGGCTCCGGGATACCCCAGTCCAATATTGACAGGATTTTTGATCCGTTTTTCACAACCAAACCCGTTGGAAAGGGAACGGGTCTGGGACTGTCCATATGCTACGGAATTATAAAAAAAATGGGTGGGCAAATAGATGTAACAAGTGAAGTCGGTGTGGGGACAACTTTCTCAGTGTTTTTACCCGCAGTTCAGACAGCGAAATTAAATGAAAAAAGTAAGGTAACTTTGTAAATAAGACGTTGCTTCAGATAGATTTGAGGCACAATTTAAAAGGAGAGAAAATATGATTGATGCAAAGATCCTTTTGGTTGACGATGAAAAAGCCTTTGTCGATACCATGGCCAAACGATTGAAAAAACGAAACCTGAATATTGCCAAAGCGTTTTCAGGTGAAGAGGCTCTCGAACACATCCATGTCCATCCAAAGATCGAGGTGGTGATCCTGGATGTTAAAATGCCCGGTATGGATGGAACAGTTGTCCTAAGGGAGATCAAAAACAACTATCCTTTGATTGAGGTCATCATGCTGACCGGCCACGCTACGGTTGAATCAGGGATTGAAGGTATGAAGTTAGGTGCCTTTGATTACCTGACCAAGCCCTGTGACATTGATGATTTAATCGCCAAAGTTGACGAGGCAGCTAATAAAAAAAGGCGCCATGAAGAAAAGATCATGGAGGCCAGTCTTCGCGAGATAACTTCACGCAGGGCTTGATAAATAGATATTTAATGAAACAAAAAAAGGAAAATAAAACCAACTTGATCCAGGTATTGCTTGTTGATGATGAGGTCGGTTTTGCCAATGTATTGTCCAAAAGGCTGTCAAAAAGAGGTATTTTAACCTCCCAGGCAAATAGTGGTTCCGAGGCGATACTGGCATTAAGGCAAAAAGATTTTGATCTGACTGTTCTGGACCTGAAAATGGAGGATATGAGCGGGATAGAGGTGTTGAAAGTGTTTAAAAAAATGGTACCCCAGATGCCGGTTATTATGTTAACCGGCCATGGATGTGAAGAATCAGCCAAAGAGGGAATGTCCATGGGTGCATATGACTACCTGATCAAGCCCTGCATGCTTGAAGACCTCATTTTAAAAATCAATACCGCATTATCAGGTGACGCCTGATGTTGAATCGAAATATTCAGGTTATCATCATTGATGATGAAACAGCTTTCTTGGATGTTCTCATCAAACGTCTTGTGAAACGAGGCATTCAGGCCACAGGGGTGGACAATGGCCAAAAGGGGATTTTACTCTTCAAGAAAATGCCTGTGGATATTGTGGTTCTTGATGTGTGCATGCCCGGCATTGACGGCATCCAGACTCTCAAAAGGATAAAAAAAATACAGCCTCTGACCCAGGTGATTTTGCTTACCGGGCATGCCTGTCTTGACACGGCCAGATCCGGCATGGACCTGGATGCCTTTGATTACATGATGAAACCCTTAGAAATTAATGAGCTTATTTTTAAGCTTGAAGATGCATATGACAAGGTTCAATTTTTAAAAAAACAATTTGAAATTCAAAAAGGAGGTTCATGATTCTACACAGAAGGACAATGGACAAATCACAAATATTCAAAAATTATTGATATATAAGGAATTAAAATTAATGAATTTTTTTAAACAGTGGGGCCGATTTATGATCATGGGCGCCCAAGCCCATGCTCGCTGGGAACTGAATGTATCCAATACCATATTAAAAGATAAAAAACGACTGGTGCTATTGATGTTGCTTTTGTTCCCCATTATTTTGGGCGGCTGGGCATTTGCTGACGAGATTGCCAGTATAAATCTTCCTGATCTTCTGGGCGGAAAGAAAGCATACAGCCCGGCGTTTTATACAACAAGTATTTTTATTCTTTCCATTCTCATCGGGTTGGGTGCAGGCCTGATCACCGGGTGTATCGGAGCCGGCGGCGGCTTTATCATTGCACCGGCATTGATGAGCGCAGGTATTAAAGGGATTCTTGCCGTTGGAACCGATCTCTTCCACATATTTGCCAAGGCCATCATGGGCAGTGTTATCCATAGAAAGCTCGGGAATGTAAACGTTCCCCTGGCCCTTGTATTTTTAATCGGAGCGATACTGGGTGCAACGGCCGGCGGGCTAATCAACCGGGTATTGTATGAACTCAACCCGGTTTTAAGTGATGCATTTATCACAACCGTATACTCGCTGATGCTTGGTTTCCTGGGTTTTTATTCCCTGTTTGATTATTTAAAGGCAAAAAAAGCAGGGGATACATCCGATGCCCATGGTGGTGGAGCTGATGAGATGGGTGACCTTTCGAGAAAACTTCAAAGCATTAAGATTCCGCCAATGGTAAAATTTGATCATGATCTGGTACCGGGCGGTCGAAGCATTTCCTGGGTCTTCCTGGTATTGAGCGGTGCCCTTGTCGGTCTTGCCGCCGGTATCATGGGGGTTGGCGGTGGTTTCTTAACCTTTCCGATTTTTGTTTATATGCTGGGCGTATCTTCCATGACCACGGTTGGAACAGATATTTTCCAGATCGTATTCACGGCCGGTTATGCCGGCATCACCCAGTATGCCGTTTACGGATTTATTTTTTACACCCTGGCCATGGGGATGCTTTTGGGATCTCTTTTAGGTGTTCAGATTGGTGCGATGGTAACAAAAGTCGTCGATGGCATCACGATCCGCGGATTTTATGCCATGGCTGTTCTGGCCGGTTTTGTAAACAGAATATTTGCCCTTCCCGGAAAACTTGGGGAAATGGAAATTATCCCGATATCCAAACAGCTAGGAGATATTCTTAATACCATAGGTATCTGGGCGTTTTTCCTGGTTATCGGTTTTTTCAGCGCCTGGGTAATTGGAACCTTTTTGATGAATATCAAAAAACTCAAGGGAGAGGAGAAAGCATCATGATTGCAAATAAAGTGACCTTCGCTAAAGGTATGGGTCTGATGGTATCTTTTGCTATTGTTTTCGTAATGATTTTCATGCCGATATTTGGTAATGGCAAAAACGGTCTTGTATACCTTGATGACCTTTACAATTCCATTTCCAAAGGGTCTGCCCACTATATTCCAAAACTTCAGGAAGACATTAAACCCTTTGACGGTAAATCAGTGACAATGACGCTGAAAATGGAAACCCCTGCCCAGGCGGTACAGACAGCCAAACTGTTTGAAAAAGCAGATGCAAGTGTTCTGGTAACAGGGGCACAACTCAAGGTCAAAGGAGATCTTGGCAAAATACTGGATAATTGTCTCAATGATGCAGACCTTATGTACATAAATGATGGTCAGAAAGTTAAAGATAAATATGGACTTAACGAGAGACTGGTACTTTTCAATTGGTGGCATGCCGCCAAGTTGATGGACAAAGATTTAAAGAAGCAGAAGCTGTTCAAGGAAGCCTCGGCCATCACAAAGGTTCAGAAGAGGGGGATTGAAGCATCCTATAACTATTATACCATTGAACCCCAGAAAATTTCTGACAAATGGGGTATTGTCTTGTTTTCATTAATTTTTTATGTGATTTATACCATCTGGTATGGCTTTGCTATCATGTTTCTTTTTGAAGGATGGGGTTTGAGGCTGGAACATTAAGGATAAAAGAAAAATGGGGGGGGCATTGGCCCTCCCCATGACAAAATGATGCAGATATTTAAAACCATAAAGAGCTTTTTTACCGGTACTCAGGAAAAAACCATTGAGAACCCAGGTGAACTGCGTCAGGATTTTAAGGTCAGATATCATACATTCAAACTATTGTTAACCTCCAACAACAGGGCGCTTGAAGGATTTGCCCAGATCGAAAAACTATTGAGCGATGCCCAGCCCTTTGGCATGTCGGCAGTTAAGGCCTGCTGCATGGCTGTCCTGGTAAATGTATATAAAATGATAAGCAACTTAAACCTTCTTTCCGGCGGCAAATATACGGCATTGATGGATCAATACACCCGCATTGAAAAACAGATAACAATCATCCTGAATCAAACGGATAAACCCACAGATGATTGTCTGGTGATCAACTTATCCGATATTGATATGACCATGTCCGATTGTGTCGGCCAGAAAATTGCCAATCTGGGAGAACTGAAAAACAATCTTGGATTAATCGTCCCGGAGGGATTTGTCATCACTTCAAATGCCGGTAGACTTTTTTTTGACGAAAATAAGCTGTATACCGAAATAAACCGGAAATTTAAGTCTATCCAGCCGGAAAATACAGAGCAGATATATCTATGCAGCCTGCAGGTTCAGCAGCTCATTATAAATGCTCCCCTTCCTCTGGAACTTGAGACACAGATTAAAAATGCCCTGGCAAAATTTAAGGAGCGCTTTGGTGATAATGTTAAGTTTGCGATCAGGAGCAGTGCCCTTGGAGAGGATGATGTTGACGCATCATTTGCAGGCCAGTATAAAACCTTGCTGAATATCAGTGCCGACAGTATTTTACAGGCCTATAAAGAGATCGTGGCAAGTTTGTATTCTCTTACTGCTATCAATTATAGACTGAACAAAGGATTCAGAGACGAGGATATTCAAATGTGCGTCGGTTGCCTGGCCATGGTGGATGCGGTTTCAGGCGGAGTGGTGTATACCTGTCATCCATTTAAGAGCCATGACAATTCCATTCATATCCAGTCTGCCTGGGGGCTTCCAAAATCGGTTGTTGATGGAACGGTGAACAGTGACCTTTATGTCATATCCCGGCAGCCTGATCTGTACATGTCACATAAAGAGATTCACGATAAAAATAAAAAATTCATTTGCAATGCAGATGAGGGCGTTTGCCGGATGGATATGCCTG
>DAOWDR010000464.1 GCA_030638935.1 Desulfobacteraceae bacterium
ATATACAAAAATCCGGTTCTGACATGAGTATCAAATCCTTGTGTTTTCTCATGCCTTGTAAAAGTTTTCTGGTGGCGCCGATCTTTTTTCTGGCGATCTCGAGATACCCGTCTTCACCCACAAAATTTAAGACGGCATAGGCGGTGGCCATGGGGTCGATGACACCGTGGGCATAGGAGGGAGCGGAACCGACAATGAGAATGGTATTTTTTGGAATCGCATTTTTGACGGCATCCACATCGGCCCTGAAATTTTCATCCACCGCCGTGGGGACAAGCTTGACGCCCAGATATTTTGCAGCCTTATGGAAGGCGGCATGGGCTGTGATGGGGAGAATCATTTTAGGGTTTTTTGATCTTAGGGTTGCGGGCATCTGCATATTCCTTATTCCAAGGCTGATTGATTTACATCCTGCACAAAGTTTATTCAGCGATAGATCTCTCTTAACTTGTAAGAGACGGGCTATATCGTGGTTTTGAGACTGTGACAAAATCATATTTTTTGTCAAGTATCTTCCGGAAAATACTTGACAAAAAATAGTGTTGCCCTTATCCTACACCTATTACCAGGACACAAGATTATGATCATGAAAGTTTCTGAAAAAATAAACAAAAAAATTGCCAAAATGCCAGTTGGTAGAACCTTTAAATATCAGCAACTGGGCATCTCGAACGACGAGTATAGTGCTGCCGCCAAAGCCGTCGAAAGGCTAATTGCAAAAAAAATAATAAAGCGGATATCCACGGGTGTTTTTTACAAACCCAAACAAACCGTGTTCGGCGAACTGACTCCCGGAGAAGAAGAACTGCTTCGCCCTTACCTGTTCATTGGGAAAAAAAGAATTGCCTATATCACCGGCACGGCTTTGTATAACAGGATGGGATTAACCACACAAATTTCCAAGGATATACGGGTGGCCAGCAAGGTCAAGGAAATTCGCACCAGGATTGGGAATATAAACGTAAGGCGTGTTAAAAGTTATATTGATATAACAAATGAAAATTATCATCTGCTGGAAATTATAGATGCCCTAAAGGATTTTAAACAGATTCCGGACCTGAAAAAAAAATCAGCTGTAAAACAAATACTTGCAGCACTTTTATCCTTGAAAAAAAAAGAACTGCTACAGCTTGTCCGGTACGCCCTTAAATATCCGCCCCGTACCCGAGCGTTTTTAGGAGCATTATTGGAAACCCTATATTCTGATATAAATCTTAAGCAATTGGCACAAAGCCTGAATCCTTTGACGGCGTATGATTTAGGGATAACACCGGATGTCCTGTCAACGGCAGAAAAATGGAATATTAAATAACTTGAACCTGCACCAAAATACAGAACTTTTCAAGGATGCTGTTTTAGCAGCTTCCCAGCGGTTCAGTATCCCGGAAATTTATGTGGAAAAAGATTATTGGGTTACCCTGGTGCTGCATGAGATATTCCATTCAAATATGTCAGATCAAATTGTTTTCAAAGGAGGTACCTGTCTTTCAAAGTGTCATCAACTTATTCAAAGATTTTCTGAAGATATTGACCTGGTAGTCCTGCACAATAAGGGAGAAAACGATAACCAACTGAAAAAGAAGATACGAAAGATCAGTAAGGTTGTTGAAGGGGTATTACCAGAAATCTATAAAGATGGTTTGACTAATAAAAAAGGAAATATCAGAAAAACAGTACACCAATACGACAGACTTTTTACCGGAAGCTTCGGCCAGGTCAGGGAACAACTGGTAATAGAAGCAACATGGCTTGGAAATTTTGAACCTTTCACGATTGAAAAGGTAGGCAGTTATATTTTGGATCTTATGCAGCTTTCCGGACAGGAATCGTCAATTAAAAAATATGGTATGCACCCATTTAAAGTTCAGGCACTCAGCATAGAAAGAACATTTTGTGAAAAAATAATGAGCCTGGTCAGATTTTCCCGGATGAAGACTCCTTATAAGGCCTTATCAAATAAAATAAGACATGTGTACGACCTATATCTGATGCTGGGAAATAAAAAAATTTATTCGTTTTTTAAAAGTGACGCATTTTCCATCATGCTGCAAAAAGTTGGGAAAGATGATTTTCTAAGTTATAAGAATAATAATGAATGGCTTAAAGAACACCCTGGTTCGGCAATCATTTTCAAAGAACCGGAAATGGCCTGGGAACTTATCCGAAATACCTATCGAACAATATTCAAAGACCTGATTATTGGCGACTTGCCCGACGAAAAAGAGTTGATTATCACTCTCCAAAAAATCAAAAATAGAATGAAAACAATTGACTGGAAGATTTAACCTAACACATCTTATTAACAACCTAATTCACAATAGTTATCTGCCAAACGGCCAACCCATAAGGGCAGTCCCCTTACCAGTTTCAATTAAAAATTATCGGAAATATATTTTTGACAAAATAATTCTTGACAAAAAATAATTGTATACCGTATACCGTATACAAGTTGTACTTGCAGTAAACTATATCTGTTTTATTAATGGAGAAGTTTATGGAAACTTGCAAAATCTGCAATGTTTTAAATGCTCAACAGACAACTGTTCATCTCTCTTCTCTAACTCTCACCTGGCCTCAAAATAGTCTGACAAAGATACATCAAAAATTTTAGCTTATCCGCCATCATTGTTTTTGTAATGCGGTGGTGTAATTTTTAACCCCTGTAGTTAAAATTTGTCGAGGATCTTGGAATGAAAGAAGAATTCTTACTAGGAAACGGAGCCATTGCCCTTGGGTTGCTGGAGGCCGGTTGCCAGATCATGACCTCATATCCGGGCACCCCCAGTTCGGAAATCCTTCCCGAGGTGGTTCGATTTTCAAAGGCAGCCGGGTTAAATACCAGTATTGAATGGTCTGTAAATGAGAAGGTGGCCTTTGACAATGCATTTGCCGCTGCCATTTCCGGCAAGCGGGCTGCCTGCTGCATGAAGATGGTGGGCTTGAATGTGGCGGCGGACTCGTTCATGTCAGCCGCCTATATCGGAAATATAGGTGGTTTTGTTATTATTTCCTGCGATGACCCAGGGCCCCACTCATCACAGACGGAACAGGACTCCAGATTGATGGCAAGGTTAGGCAAGGTGCCGGTTCTTGATCCCTCCAGCCCGGAAGAGGCACGAAAGATGATCAAACTTGCCTTTGACCTGTCCGAAGAGTTCCAGGTGCCGGTGCTGGTGCGGCCTGCCATCCGGATCTGCCATGCCCGGCAGAATATTAAATATGGTGTGCTTGAGAGCAATCTGACCTGTGCAGATTTCAAGCGGGAACCCACCCGATGGGCCTCCACCCCGAAATTCAGGTTTCTCCAGCACAAGGCATTGAACGAAAAACATGTGAGAATAGCGGAAAAATTCAACACCCTGACACCCTTTAATCAGCACAATTTAAAGGCAGGAGGGGTTGGGGAGTATCCCTTTGGAGTGGTTGCAGGCGGAATTCCGGCCCATGTGATCCGGGATCTTTTTGAAGAGTATGAAAGGGATGATATCCCGGTCTTAAAGCTTGGTGCGCCCTACCCTTTTCCTGAAAAACTGGCCGATGAATTCATGGATGCCTGTGACAAGGTGCTGGTCATTGAAGAGACAGACACTGTGATTGAATATATGCTCAGGGACAAGCACAAAACCTTGGGACGACTTTCCGGCCATGTGCCCATGGAAGGGGAGCTTGTTCCTGAAAAGATTGAAGTACTGCTGAACAAGGCTTTGATTGACTGCGGCCAGGCCCCCCTGTCCGACGGGGACTGCGGAAAAGAGGCCTTTGAACTTGTGGCAAGCCTTGGGCTTCCAATTCGAAAACCCACCCTGTGTCCGGGCTGCCCCCACAGGGCCTCTTTTTATTCCATTCGAAAAGCCGTGCCCAAGGCTATTTTCCCCTCTGATATCGGGTGCTACACCCTTGGCAGCAATCTTGGGGTGGTGGACACTGTCCTTGACATGGGGGCCGGTATTACAATGGCTTCCGGGTTCTGGAACGCCTATATCCAGGATGGGGTAAAAAAACCCATTGTGGCCACCATGGGGGATTCCACCTTTTTCCATTCCGGGACAACGGCCCTGATCAATGCGGTTTACAATGATTCCAGGTTTCTTCTGGTCATCCTGGACAACCATATCACGGCCATGACCGGGATGCAGCCTGCCATTACCCAGGGTGACCGTGTTGACGGCAGCAAGGGGAACCCCATTTCCCTTGAGACCATTGTACAGGGTTGCGGTGTGGACTACATCAGGGTGCTGGACCCCTATGACACAAAAAATATGATTGAGGAAGTTAAAACAGCCTATGCCCATGTTAATGATCCCGACGGCGGTATTGCCGTCATCATCTCCCGGCACCCCTGTGTCATCGGGTTTAAGGATGCCATCCCTGAAAAAATTGAGCTGATA
>DAOWDR010000373.1 GCA_030638935.1 Desulfobacteraceae bacterium
CCTGTGGATGTAGGGGAATCACCTGTCAAAACGTTGGGATTAAGGACATTGTCATTCCAGAGGCGCTTTCAGATGCCATGAGCAAACAAGCCCAGGCGGAGCGGGAGCGGCAAGCCAGAATTATCCTTGGTACGGCTGAGACAGAAATAGCAGAGAAGTTTGCAGAAGCCAGCAAGCAATACCAGGCCAATCCGGTTGTACTACAGTTGCGAGGTATGAACATGCTTTTTGAAGGGCTCAAGGAAAAGGGATCATTGATTATTGTTCCAAGTTCAGCGCTGGAATCAATGAACATTGGTGCTATCGGTTGACTGGCCGCACTTTCAGAAATGGTGCAGACTATGTTTATAATGAAACTCCCCAAACGCTGTGTTCAGAAGGGTTTACTATTATTAAATAAGCTCAGTTTTTTCAGTTAATTCAGATGTTTTGTGGACGGGGAAAAATTGTTTTTGATTTTCGAGAAAATTTTGAAATGGGCTATGGAGTTGTCTTAGTTGGGCAGAGGCAGCGGCGGGGGGGAGGTCTGGAATGGATTTAAATGGTTCCGGGGCGCATGGACGCGGTATAGGGACCATTTACCTCGGAACCGGACACGGACGTCCGGTGAGAATGAAATGGAGGACCTTCCCCCCGCTGCTGCCGGAATGATGCCAAAGACGTCTATAAATTTTCTTAAAAAAGGGTCTTTCGATTGGGAATGGCAGTGTCGTTTGCCATGGCAAAAACCTATATGTTGTCGGGATTTGATTTATACCACCGTTCTTAAATCAGCCTGACTATGAAGGTCCGGACCAATATTAAATAGCCTCAGTTTTAGGCCCGGTTGATTACCTGGTTTCACATCTTGTGACCTGATAAGAATTATTCAATCAGTGAATCGCATCCCACCCCGGACTGTTCTTTGAACGCTGCTTTTTTTCGCTTGATGCAGATTCTATTCAAATAAAAATTTACATATGGTCACCCTGTTTTATGATCAGACCGGGTGAAAAAAGGTTATGAATACCGGAACGGATCGATCATATCAAAAATATACTTTCTTGTTCTTGTGCATCCAATTTGGTATATCCTAAGTAGATTAAACCGGGTGAATAATGGCGTAAATATATTTTTGTAAAAATAATGAGTTTTTTTAAATTTTAGGTGTCATTGCCTGGTAGATTAAAAAAATATAAAGGAGAGAATTTAAATGAAAAATTTTGTCATAGTAGTTTTGTGCTTGTTACTATCCATCAGCCTTTTTTCCTGTGCCACATTGGACACTAACCAGAAACAGGGAACTGCCGTAGGCGCAGGCGTAGGCGCAGGCGTTGGCGCCATACTCGGCCAGGTCATTGGTAAAGATACGGAATCAACCCTCATCGGTGCAGGGATAGGGGCTGCCCTGGGCGGTGTTGCCGGCAACCAGATCGGCCGTTACATGGATATGCAGGAGAAGGAATTAAGAGATGCCCTGGCTGCTTCAGAGGCTGCAAGTATAAGAAGGGAACAGGATATTTTAAGAGCAACTTTCAAAGGTGAGGCATTTTTTGATGTGAATTCAACTGCCCTTAAACCAGGTGGATATGCAGAACTTGAAAGGGTGGCACAGGTTTTAAACAAGTATCCCCAGACAACCATAGAGATCGGCGGCCATACAGATACAAGGGGGGCGGCAGAATATAACCAAGATCTTTCTTTAAAAAGAGCCGGGAGTGTGAGAGACACCTTAATACAAAATGGGGTGGCCCAGGAAAGAATGACGATAGTGGGATACGGAGAATCACGCCCCATATCTTCAGACCATGCAATGAACCGGCGGGTTGAAATTATTATTGTGCCCATAAGACAGGGGTAATTTAAAAGGATTAGTAGAAAAGGATAAAAAATTTGGAGCAATTTGACCAGATTATTAAGACCATTTCTTTAACAATGGGTGCAGCCTGGGCCAGTGGCATCAATCTTTATGCCGCAATCCTGGTTTTGGGGCTTTTAGGCGTGACAGAGAATATTGTTTTGCCCCAAGGTCTTGAAATTTTGATGAACCCTTTGGTAATTGGTGCGGCAGGTCTTATGTATGTTGTTGAATTTTTTGTCGATAAAATTCCCGGGGTAGATACCGGATGGGATACGATTCATACCTTTGTCCGTATTCCCGCAGGTGTACTTCTGGCAGCAGGTGCGGTTGGTGATGTAAACCCAGCCGTTGCTGTAGCAGCCGCCATCCTCGGCGGGGGGCTTGCAGCAGGCAGCCATGCGACCAAGGCGGGAAGCAGGTTGCTGATCAATGCTTCACCGGAACCTGTAAGCAATTGGACCGCCTCAGTCCTTGAAGATATAGCCGTTATTTCCGGTCTTTGGGCTGCATTGTACCACCCGGTTTTTTTCCTTTTTCTGCTGGTGGTATTTATCTGTTTTGCCCTGTGGCTTCTGCCGAAAATCTGGCAGGGGATTAAAAAAATGTTTAAATTGATAAAAGGATTTTTCAGAAAAAATGCAAAATCTGTTGATTCCCTTTGATCATAAGGGTCGCATTTTTGCCACTTTAGCCAGTCGCATGTTTGGTCTTTTTGAAAATAATTTAAGAAATTATTTTTTACATCTATTTGGCAACAAGCTGAATATAAATTATTTTTTCCGATTTATTTGACCGACAGGGATTTGGCATGTGTTTTGCTATTGCGATTTGCTATTGTGGTTTGCTATATTGTTCCGCCAAAAGGAGAAAAAAATGAATAACCCTGATTTTTGGAATACACATTCCCTGCATTATCTTGAAATGGCCTTTGCTGCCGGCAACGGGGAAATCATCCAACACCCGGACGGGTATGGTAAAAGAACCGGAGAATGCGGGGACACAGTTGAGTTTTTTATTATGGTGGAAAAAGGTATTTTAGACCAGATTTCGTTTAAGGTCCAGGGCTGTATGAACACCACAGCCTGTTGCAATACCATAGTGCATCTGGCACGGGGAAATCCAATTGAAAAGTCCTGGGAGATATTACCCGAACATGTGATAAATTTTTTACAAACCCTGCCCCATGACCACTTCCATTGTGCAGAACTTTCTCTGGGCAGTTTTTACCTCGCCCTTTCAGATTATTTAAAAAAATAAAAATTGGGCCGGCCCCGACCTAGGTTTGAAGGAAACTATCCTTTGGCTTTATTGGGTCGCAGTTCTGCCGTCTTTTGCCATGATTGGAAAATCTATTTCATCGCTGCTTTTTTCATAACTATCTATAATTATTGTCATATTTTTTTATGGTATGGGTGATGGAAGCTGGCATGGTCCTTGCGGTTTAAAAATAAGGTAAGAGAAAAGCCTGGAATCAATAGGAATATTTTTAAGTCAGTAATGGAGAATACAATGAAAATATGCATCAGTTCTGCAGGAAAAGATATGAATTCCCAAATAGATCCAAGATTTGGCAGAGGCACTTATTTTCTGATTATTCAGACAGATGATATGAGTGTCGAGGTGTTTGAAAATGAGTACAAATCCCTTGGAGGGGGTGCCGGGATTCAGTCTGCAGGCTTTGTCCACTCTAAAGGGGTGAAGACCGTTTTGACAGGTAATTGCGGCCCGAATGCCATGAAGATTTTTGCCGAAAGCAAAATTCAAGTTGTTACCGGGCAGGCAGGTTTAATAAAAGATGCTCTGGAAAAATTTAAAAATGGTGAATTGACACCTTCATCTATTCCAACTGTTGAAGAAAAGGCAGGTATGTCAGCTGTTGCAGGCCAAGGGAATCCTGGCCCACAAGGTCAGGGGTGCGGAAAGGGTAGTGGCTGCGGTGGCGGCAGGGGCATGGGCGGTGGTGGCGGAAGAGGTATGGGAGGCGGCGGCGGACGGGGCCGTGGCCAGTCTTAACACTTCGCCATTATTCCATGGCAAGGTTTCGGAATTTTGAGTTTTATAGAAAGAATATTTGCGGGCTGTGCATATAAGTATTTTATTGTATAGTAATTGTATCTTGGTGGCATGTTGTTTGCTATTAAATAAACAACATATGGAGGAGGTGTTTTGGCCCTGCCTGTAAACTGGAAGATACTTGTGATCGATGATGACGAAGATATTCGTGACATCATGACCATCACCCTTAAAGATGCTGGTTATTCAGTTATTTGTGCCCCGGACGGGCATACAGGTATCATGCTCACCACAAGGGAAGAACCCCAGATTGTTATCACTGATATTAAAATGCCCGGGATTAGCGGTCTCGAGGTCCTTGAAACAATCAAAAAAATAAAACCTGAAACAGAAGTCATTGTTACCACAGGGTTTGCCGATATTAAAAAGGCTGTCAAAGCCCTGCAATATGATGCCTCTGATTTTATTTCAAAACCCATTGATGATGACGCCCTTCACATGGCATTAAAACGGGCCATGCAGCGGTATCTTGATAAAAAACAATTATCTGATTACACCACTCTCCTTGAAAATGAAAATTTGAAAACCAGTTCTGAGCTGGTTAAAAATGTAAATTTCCAAAGCAGTCTCATTGAAAATTCAATGGATGGAATCCTTGGGTGTGATGAAAACGACATCATTGTGACCTATAACAGAAGCATGGAAAAACTTTTGGGATACCCCAAAGCCCTGGTATTGAAAAAAATGAGGGTTGATGCGTTTTTTAGTCCTGACCGGTTTCTACAATTAAAAAAAGATTTGTTTGGCAGCGATTTTGGCGACAAAAACAGGTTGTCTGCTTATGAAACCTCCATGCTTTCAGCAGAAAAAAAAGATATTCCGGTCCAGATTTCAGGATTTATTATCTCAGAAGACAGGGTCCGGAACTATATGGTGCTTTTCATAAGTGATCTAAGAGATCTTAGAACCCTGGAACAGGAAGTGACGGTCCAGGCAAAATTGCTTCACCGGGAAAAAATGGTGTCTTTGGGACGCCTGGCCGCAAGCATGGTCCATGAAATCAACAATCCCTTGTCCGGGATCTTAAACTATATTAAACTGATGATCCA
>DAOWDR010000177.1 GCA_030638935.1 Desulfobacteraceae bacterium
CATAGGGTGTACTGGGATTATAAGTTGTATTCTCCTTCACAGCACCTTCACAGGAGCCATATACTTCCGGAGTTGAAACATGAAGATATTTTTTTAAAAATTCACACTGTCGAAGTTTTTCATGCAACAAGATTGTAGACAGTACATTGGTTTTAAACCAGTGGCCTGGATTTTTCCAGCTTTGGGCCACCATACTTTGTGACGCAAAATTAACAAAATATTCAGGTTTAAAATCATAAACTGTACTCATAATTTTTTCCAGATCATCGTTAAGATCATACTGGAAAAAAGTGAATTTATTTTGATTGTTTTTTCCCCATTGATACGGCGAAAAAACAGAATGAACTGGTTCTGATCTACTTATTCCAACTACTGTCATACCAGAAGCGAGTGCGCTATTTATAAAATGAGAACCAGAAAAAGAATTACACCCGAATACGATTACCTTGTCACCCATTTAATTATTCCTGAGATAGTTGATTTTGGCTACACTCCATCCACATAGATTCTGTGATCCAATATAATTTTCAGACATCTTTCATTACCACCTCAAACAGCTTAAAATCAAGTTCTGTATCAATATCCAAACATCTTTCATGGGGAATTAGGTACCCAACGGTCAATTCTGAATAAAAAGATCTGTTTCCCAAAAACCATTTGGTTTCAGCAAGATAGATTGCGCCTGTTGGCAGATACACACGGGGAAGCTCCTGCCTTGGGCAGTTCAGATATTTTTCCCCAAGAACAGGCAATAATTTATTTTCCTTTGTCATATTGAACATCCAATAGGGACTTTTATCGGACTCAGTGACGGTGACAGTGGATTTTGCATTGGCGCTTATGCAAGATTCAATGCATCCGTCTATATCTTTGGCTTCTGTCAAAGGTGATGTTGGCTGCAAGAGCATTATATAATCATATCCCGGTATTTCATTGAGCATATGCAAAACAACATCAGATGCAGAACTGCTATCTTGGGCAAGCTCAGATGGACGGATAAAGGGGACCTCGCACTCATATTTTTGGGCAACACCTATGATCTCATTATCATCGGAAGATAGTATTAGACGATCAATATATTTGGATTTTTTTGCAGCTTCAATTATCCAGGCAATAAGGGGCTTTCCTCCTGCCGGTTTAATGTTTTTCCGGGGGACCCCTTTTGAACCGCCCCTGGCAGGGATAATGGCAAGTATTTTCTTATACTTAAACATGATTAATTAACGCATTTTTCTTTTAAGGCACTGGAAGTTATCAGGGATTCTTTCTTTTCAAGCCACAGGGATTCTATAATTCCATGGAGGATTGCCTCATGGCTTAATTCCACAATCCCAAAAAGATCTGCCGGCACAAAAAAAGACAGGTTGCTTTCCATATTCCACAGCCTGTTATCCTTTTTAAAGCCGCTGAGGATTATCAAGTCCATATCTCTTTTCAATGCCATTTCTGCACACAAAATAATATTTTCAGAATTACCTGAACTTGAAATGGCAATTAAAAGATCTTTTGGCCTTACAAGCTTCTCAAGGGGCTGAAGATAAACATTTTCATAGCCAAAATCATTGGACATACAGGTCATCAAAGAGGCATCTCCAGGATAAAAAGATCTTGCACCCAGTTTATTCAACATATCCTGGGACAAATGGGAACAGATGGCAGCGCTTCCCCCGTTTCCAACCCACCAGATGCTTGCACCGTTCTCAATGGTGCTGTTTATGATCCTGCCGCCGGAACAGCATCCCTCCTCCAGATCAACTGATTCTTTGCCTAATCTGCATTGGGAAGACATAATCGTTGTATTTAATTTTTCCAGCCAGTTATATGGATTGTGTTTATTAAAAATCACCAAAACCCCTTAAATAATGATTTGGACCCTTCATCAAACTAACCCCAGAATATTTCTCCGTATTCACCGTCAGCAGTCTCAAAATCTCTTTTATGCCCGATATCCATCCAGTATTCTCTGATCTGAAATACCACGGTTTTATATCCTTTTTCCATCATTTTATCAAAAAGATGGGTCATATCAAAATATTCGTCATTTGGTATCAGGTCAATCATATCCGGGTCAAAAACATAGATTCCCCCGTTGACAAAAAACCGCTGAACCGGTTTTTCATCAAGCTGCACAAGTCTGTTTCCTTCCTGCTTTATCACACCATAGGGTATCTGCATATTGTATTCTCTGACACACATGGTTGCCATGGCGTTGCTGAGTTTATTATTATTGATATGAAATTCCAAAAGCTGCTTAAAATCGACCTTGGTAAGGAGGTCTCCGTTCATCACAATAAATGGCAGGGAGGGTTTTCCAGGGAACAATTTAATACTTCCGGCCGTGCCAAGCCGCTGTGTTTCCCTTAAGTATTCAATACTGACGCCCCATTTTGAACCATCCCCGAAATATTTTTCAATCATTTCTGCTTTATAATTTACTGAAATATAAAAGGTATCAAATCCTTTGCTTATGAACCCCTCAAGAATCGTTTCAAGCAAAGGGGTTCCCCCAACCTTTAAAAGAGGCTTGGGGCAGTCTTCAGTTAACGGGCGAAGCCTTGTACCAAGGCCCCCGGCCATGAGAACAACAGGATTTTTAATTTTCTTTTCTTTAAGGATATCCCTTAAAAACATGAGTTCAACAACCCTGCCCTCATGATCAACAATGGGCAGCTGATTAATCAGCTGCTCCTTCATTATCCTGTGCATGGTCTTGGGATCATCATCAATGGAGGCAGTAAGAGGGGAAACATAAAAAATACGCTTTACCGGTTCATCAAGGCTGATTCCTTTTAAGATCCCCCTGCGGATATCACCATCTGTAACAGTCCCAAGGAGCTTATTGTCAGAATCAACAACAAGGGCAATCTGCAACGCCCCCTTATCGATTACCGCGATGGCCTCTTTTATGCTGGTCCCGGGCCCTACAAATGTCTTTCTCCAATCTTTCATTTTTCTACCTGCATATCTCTGTTGAGTTTTTATTTGTATTCAATATCATAAAACTCCTTTTTTAGGATATCTTTTAAATCGGCTTTTTCTAGTATTTTCTTAATCTTTTTGGAAGTGCCGACTTTTTCAAAAGGAATATTCATGTTTTTTAGATTTGATTGAAAAACATTATTAGATATCATTTTCATAGCGGCAAGTATTGCTTTTGTAGAAGGATCACAGTCAACAATATTTTTTGTCCTGATCCTGCCCTTCTGCCTGTCGCCAATATTGATTGCAGGGACTTTAAGGGCGGGTGCTTCAAGTATCCCACTTGAACTGTTTCCGATAACCGCATCACAAAGCTTCATTGCAGAAAGATATCTCACATAACCAAGGGACGGTACCACCAGACATTGATCAGGGTGCTTTTTTTTGAAATCATTTTGCATAATATTAATCACCTGACCGTCTGTATCAGCGTTTGATCCTGTAAAAATAAATTTATGGTAGGGATGCTGGTCCAAAGCAGCCAACATTGCTGCAAATTGTTCTTTAGAACTATTTTTTTCCAAGGTCACCGGATGAAAGGTGATAAGAAAAAAGGGGTTATCAAGTTTAAAACCCATTGATTCTTCAAGATTTTTCCGGTCCATGAACTTTAAGTTCCTGATATTTTCCACCCCCAGGGCGCCCACATTGTAAACACACCCGGGTTGCTCGCCCATCTGGATAATTCTGCGCCGGTATGCTTCACAACAGGAAAAATGAAGGTGGGCCATTTTGGTGATGCTATGCCGGAATGCTTCATCAATG
>DAOWDR010000293.1 GCA_030638935.1 Desulfobacteraceae bacterium
GCGCAATCTTTTACATGGATATGCGTACCCATGGCAAAGATTTTGAGAGATATTACAACAGGGCCCAGGACCAGGGAATCCGATTCCAGAGAAGCAGGGTTCATACTGTTGTGCCCGTTGGAGATACAGGTGATTTAAAGATTACCTATACAGACGACGATGGCAAAAATATTGATGAAATTTTTGACATGATTGTTCTCTCCATTGGTCTTGAGATTTCTCCTGAAATTGTTGATATGGCAAAAAATCTCGGCATTGAGCTGACTGATGGAAATTTTGCAAAAACATCCAGCTTTAAACCGATTGAGACCAGTAGAAAAGGCGTTTTTGTTGCAGGAGCCTTCCAGGGTCCCAAGGATATTCCCCAGGCGGTTGTGGATTCAAGTGCTGCTGCAGGAGAAGCAGGTGCATTGCTGGCAAGTGCCAGAAATACATTGACTAAAATTCCCGAAGTTATCCCGGAAACCAACATTGTGGGAGAACGACCCAGGATAGGAGTTTTTGTCTGTAAATGCGGAACCAATATAGCAGGAGTTGTAAATGTTCCTGAGGTTCGTGATTATGCAGCCACCCTGCCCTATGTTGAATATTATTCTGATAATCTTTACTCATGCTCCCAGGATACCCAGGAGACCATGACTCAGATTATTAAAACCAATAAGCTTAACAGAATCGTGGTTGCGGCATGTACCCCTAAAACCCATGAACCGCTTTTCCAGGAAACCCTGATAAATGCAGGTCTTAACAAATATTTATTTGAAATGACCAATATCAGAAACCATGCTTCCTGGGTTCATAAGGATTCCCCTGAACTTGCCACCCAGAAAGCTAAGGATCTTGTACGCATGGCTGTTGCCAAGGTTGCACTCATGGAGCCCCTTGAAGAAGCAGAGCTGCAGGTGAAACCTGTTGCCATGGTTATCGGCGGCGGAATAGCAGGGATGTCATCGGCCAAAAACCTTGCCGAACAAAATTATGAAGTACATGTCATTGAAAAGGAAGCAATTCTTGGAGGCCAGGCAAACAAGTTGTTTCATACCTATAAGGATGAAAATATTGCCCAGGAGCTTGCATCCCTTGTCAAAGATGTTGAAAGCAATGAAAAAGTTCATATCCATCTCAACACAACACTTGAGAATGTTGAAGGGTTTGTTGGTAATTTCACCTCAAAATTATCAAATGATAAAGATACGTCAACCCTTGAACATGGTGTTGCGGTAATTGCAACAGGAGCAAAGGCTTTCACCCCCAATGAATACTCCTTTGGCAAGGATGACAGGATAATTACCAGCCTTGACCTTGATAAAAAATTCATTGAAAAAGATGCCTCGCTTAAGAAAATTGAATCAGCCGTATTCATTCAATGCGTTGGGTCAAGGGAGCCTGATCGTCCATATTGTTCAAGGGTATGCTGTACCCATTCCATTGACAATGCCCTGGAGCTTAAAAAGATCAATCCTGAAATGGCAATTTATATTCTCTACAGGGACATAAGAACCTATGGCGAGAGAGAATATAAATATCAGCAGGCCCGGGAAGCAGGGATAATATTTATCCGCTACTCTGTGGACAATAAACCAAAGCTGACCATAAAGGATGGAAAAATTTTCATCGCCGCAAGGGATCATGTTTTAGGGCGGCCCATGGAAATTGAGACAGACCTTGTAACCCTTGCAACCGCAATTGTTCCCAATAGGGATGAAAAACTGGCTAATTTCTTTAAGGTACCCCTTAACGAAGATGGTTTTTTTGTTGAGAGACATGCCAAGCTTGGGCCATCTGAATTTGCAACCGACGGGGTCTTTCTCTGCGGACTTGCCCACTATCCCAAACCCATTGACGAAGCAATCGCCCATGGACAGGCGGCAGCATCCCGTGCTGTAACCCTGTTGGCAAAAGAGACTGTTCACACCAGTGGTAATGTGGCAAACATTGCTCCAATGGAGTGCAGTTCCTGTGGTGTATGTATATCCATCTGCCCCTACAACGCTCCATCTTTTGAAACCGAAGGCAGGTTTGAAGGAACAGCCCAGATCAATCCGGTTCTCTGTAAAGGATGCGGTTTGTGCGTGGCATCATGCAGGTCCGGGGCTATCCATCTTAAGGGATTTGACACTAATCAGATACTAGCACAAATATTTGCTCTGAATGAAGCAGTATAAGGAGAGATCAATAATGACGGAAAACAATACTAAAATAGTTGCTTTCTTGTGCAATTGGTGCAGCTATGGCGCTGCCGATCTTGCCGGTGTCAGCAGGATGCAATACCCTGCCGATATCCGGGTAATAAGAATACCATGTACGGGAAGACTGAGCCCTAAGTTTATTTTGTCAGCCCTTAGGGAAGGTGCTGATGCCGTCTGGGTATCCGGCTGACATCCCGGCGAATGTCATTACCTGGATGGTAATTATTATGCACGCAGAAAATTTGCTTTAATGGGTAACCTTTTGGAGCACATGGGAATTGAAAAGGACAGGGTCCATTTTTCCTGGATATCTTCGGCTGAAGCAACCAAGTTTGTGGATGTGGTCAAGGAGATTTCAGAGAAGGTAAAAGCGCTGGGACCCAATAAAAAATTTGTAAAGGACTATAATTAAAAAGGTTATTTTTATGGATACCTGTATAAAAAAGATCAGAGAGCTTTCCGCTGATCTCCTTGAAAAAGGGGAAGTGGAAAAAGTGATTGGTTTTGCAAACGGAACCATTCCCATGGCAACCAGTCCTATTGCCATTCAATCAAAACAAGATACCCAAAAACTTGTTTTTAATTCAACATGCGGACTGAACCTTGCCAATTATGCTTCCAAACAAAAAGGTAAAATTGCAATTATTGCCAAGGGATGCGATAGCCGAAATATTGTAACCCATATTGTTGAGAATCAGATTCAAAGGGACCAAATTTATATTATCGGGGTTCCCTGCACAGGCATGGTGGATAAATTTAAAATCGCATCACTTTTTGAAGATGAGATCACCCAATTTGCTGAAGACGGTGACACCCTGACCGTCTCTTCATTGTCAAAAACCAGAGAGATAAAAAAACAGGACTATTTAAGGGAAAATTGTCTTTTGTGCACCCATAAAAATCCGGTGCTCTATGATGTTCTGGCATCGGACCTTGTGGAAGAACAGGTTCTTGAGAATAAATTTCCCGACGTGGATCGCATTGAAGCTATGAATGGGGATGCAAAATGGCAGCATTTTGATAACCTGACAAAAAATTGTATCAGGTGTTATGCCTGTAGAAATGCCTGCC
>DAOWDR010000486.1 GCA_030638935.1 Desulfobacteraceae bacterium
ATCCAAAAGGCTGTAATAATACTGGGAGTATACGGTCATGCGCACCTTGTTCAGATCCGCACAGGAAGGATCACCTTTGCCCAGTATTCCAAGCCCCTTGGAGATGTCAGCTTCGCTTGACAAAAGCCAGTCATGCTCGTTGGACATGTGATCCGCACCAATGGGGGACACCGCATACATCAGTGCAAGGCTGGGTTTTACCTGGGCCATGTGAACGGCCGGAACCCTGTTTTTTACATGGATGGCAAAGGGTGCTGTTTTTTTGCCCAGTTTTTCAACTGCTGTTACCAGGCCGTCGGCAAGGGTGTCGCCAATGCCCTGGCGGGTTACAATCTGCTTAATGAGCCAGAACAATCCTTGGGGGTCATTGAACCCAAGGTTTTTCCCGTCGCAGTCCTCTTTGGTAAGAATTTCTTTTTCCAGACATTCAAACAGATAGGATGCCACCCCTCCCATGGTGATTGTATCCAAACCGTAATTGTTGCACAGCTCATTGGCCTTGGCCACGGCAACAGGGTCGGTTATGTCAAGGTTTGATCCCAGAAGCCCCAGGGTCTCAAACTCAGGGCCGCCCAGGCGGTCGGTCACCTTCCATGGAGAGTCAGCCTTTACCTTTTTCCGGCACCCGACAATACAGCCAAAGCAGGTTGTGCTGCCGGCAGCCAATTTGTTTTCATAGGTGGCACCATGGAGATTATTATAATCTTGGTGCCAGGATCGGGAAAAGTTGTGGGTGGCAAGGTTTCCCCCTTCTGCCTGGGGGCCCAGCACTCCCGGGGTACCATGTTTTTTCAGGATTTCAGGAAATCCTGATCCCGCCATGCTCTGGCTGCCCAGTTTGGCAAGACCTTTTATTCCTGCCATGTCCTCAAATTCAATAGTTCCATGGCCTTTAACAACAAGGGCTCTTAAATTTTTGCTTCCAAACACAGCCCCCATGCCGCCCCTGCCTGCAGCATCGTTGAAATCCCCCATGAGGCAGGAAAATCTCACCAATTTCTCACCGGCAGGTCCGCATTGGAGGATGCTGATATTTTTGGCACCATGTTCGCCGGTCAGACCATCATGGGCCTCAAGAATTGTTTTGCCCCACAAATGTTTGGCATCCTTTATCTCAACCCTGTCTTCCTCAACCAGGAGATAGGAAGGTTTTTTGGCCTTTCCAGTAATGATAACTCCATCATAGCCTGCCCGTTTTATCATGGGTCCGATGCTGCCCCCAAGCTGGGTGTCGCCTGCCCCCCCTGTTTCCGGAGAAATGGCGGTGATACAGCAGCGGCTTGCGCCACTTAGGGCAGCCCCTGTGGCAACCCCTGTTCCAATGGTGATAATATTTTTTTTATCAAAGGCGTCAATTCCCCCTGGGGTCTTTGGCAGCTCTTTTAAAAGAAAATAGGCACCCATGGCACTGCCGCCCATATAGGTTCTGTAAAACTCTTCGGGCATCTCCTCGGTTTCAATGGCAGAGCTTGTGAGGTCCACCCGTAACAATTTTCCTGTAAATCCTTTGGCCATACTATCCTCCAAATAGAAACCTTTTAAAGGGCTTCTTTGTAAAGGTTCATTAGATCTTCTTTGGTACATTTTCTTGGATTGGTCCCATGGCACCCGTCAAGGAAGGCTTTCTCCGTAAGCTCTTCAAGATGGGCCTTTGTTACGCCTGCCCGGGATAGTTTTTCCGGGATGCCGATTTTTTTGTTCAGATCTGCAACCGCCTCTATTGCTTTGTCAGCGGCTTCTTCATCGGACATTCCAAAGGTGTTAATGCCAAAACAGGCTGCTACTCTGGCATATTCCTTAAGGCAGAGCTCTTTGTTGAACTTCATCACAGGCACAATGCAGATGGCATTGGCAAGGCCGTGGGGAACATGGCAGACCGCAGACAGGGCGTGGGACAAAGAATGGGCAGCACCCAGATCTTTCTGAAAGGCCACGGCTCCCATCATGGCAGCCAGAAGCATATATCCCCGGGCTTCAATATTTTTTGGTTCCTTTACTGCAATTTCAAGGTATTGGGCCACATATTCTATTCCCTTCAGGGCAATGGCATCGCACATGGGATGGAAATCCTTGACTGCCAGGGCTTCAACACAATGGGTAAATGCGTCCATTCCGGTTCCGGCAGTGAGTGCAGGGGGCAGGCTTGTGGTGAGTTCCGGATCAAGCAGGGCAATGGCAGGTCTTAAAAGGGGGCTGCACACCATGAATTTTCTGCCCTGGGCAACCGAGGTTATCACGGAACAGCTTCCCACCTCGCTTCCTGTTCCTGCGGTTGTGGGAATGGCTATCATGGGGGGGAGTGGGCCTTTAATGTTCTGGTTGCCCCCGGTTGAATTATCGTAATCATTAACTTTGCCGCCGTGGGCTGCTATCACCTGCACCACTTTTGAAGCGTCCAGGGCGCTTCCCCCGCCAAGGCCGATGACCCCGTCGCAGTTCCCTTTTTTAAAGACCTCCACGGCCTTGGCTATATCGCTGTCCAGGGGATTGGGATTCACATTGGAAAACAGGGAGTATTGAATATCGGCAGCCTTTAAAATAGTTTTAACCCTGGGGAACACCTCGGTGTTAAGCATGCCCGGGTCGGTCACAAGCAAAGGTCTTTTAATCCCTGTGTCCTGTACATATTCCGGAAGATTGTCAATGGCGCCGGCACCAAAATAGATGTTGTTGGGAAATGAAAATTGTGAAATATTTTGACTCATTGTTTGTTTCCCTTAAATTATGTATGAATGGAAATCCTGTAATACAGGAATTATATTATTTCAAAGTATCGTGCAAGTTCCCAGTCTGTAATATGTTTTTTAAACTCATTGCTTTCATGTATCCGTGTGGCTGCATAATGGTCCACAAAAACGTCTCCAAAAAGCTGCCGGGCAGCTTTGGATTCTTTTAAGCGCTGGGCAGCCTCTTCCAATGTTCCGGGAAATTGTCGTTCCTGTGCAAATGTTTTGTCATAGGCGTTGCCTTTAACGGGCTGATCCGGCTCTATTTTGTTTTCAATTCCCCACAACCCGGACCCCAGGGCTGCGGCCCCGGCAATATAGGGATTGATATCTGCCGCTGTTACCCTGTACTCCACCCGCTGGGATTTTTCAGATCCCGGTATGGCCCTCAGGGCGCAGGTCCGGTTGTCCATGCCCCAGCTGGCATCGGTGGGAGCCCAGAATCCCGGAACCAGACGGGAAAAGCTGTTGACGGTGGGGGATGCCATGGATAAAAGCTCGGGCATGAGGGCCTGCTGGCCGCCGATAAAATATCTCATGGTATCGGACATATTATTTTTATTGTCTGGATTATGAAAAGAGGAATTTCCCTCAAAATCCTGGAGGGATATATGGAGATGGCCGCTTTGGCCCGGGCAATCCAGGGACCATTTAGCCATGAAGCATGCCATCCAGTCAAATTTTTTTGCCAGCACTTTTGCATAGGTTTTAAATAAAGCTCCCTGGTCAGCGGCTTTTAAAATATCGTCGTAGCAGATGGCGGCTTCAATGACCCCGGGGCCTGTTTCCGTATGCAGCCCTTCCAAAGGAAAATCCATGGTTTTGCAAAGACTTAACAACTCTTCGTAAAATTCATGGAATTCCGAGTTGCGGAGCATGGAATAGCCAAAAAAACCCGGAGAGATATTTTTCATGTTCTGATAGTTTTTTTCCCTGATACTATCCGAGGTTTCGTCAAATACAAAAAACTCAAATTCGCAGGCCATTTTCGCCTTAAATCCAAGGCTTCCTGCTTTTTTGACCACACGTTTCAGCAACCCTCTGGGACACACCTGTTCGGTTTTTCCATCAAATTCGCCGATGAACAACAGGGTATTTTTTTCCAGGGGCAGCTCCCTGCAGGTTTCCGGGACAATCCGGACAGGTGCATCGTTGTAACCTGTATGCCATCCGGTGATAGTAACATCGGTGTTATAGAGCTGATCGTTTGAATCCCAGCCAAAAACCACGTCACAAAATTCAAATCCCTTTTCAAGGGCAGCCAAAAATTTGGAAACCTGCATGTATTTTCCGCGAAAGATACCGTCAATATCAAAGATACCAACCTTGACATAGTCAATTTGTCTTTCCTGGATAATTTTTTTTGCCTCGTTAATTGTCTTTATGTTCAGTGCTTTCATCTTAAACCCTTTTGTATGGAACATTGATGATGTTGAAATTGGTTAACCATCCTATACCATCCATTTTCTGGATAGAACATTTTGATTGTTTATGCAAATATTGTCTTTTATTTCCCATAATAAAATTCAGGCAGCCAGAGAGCGATCTGGGGGAAGATCATGATAAGGGCCAGGCCGATACACATGAGCAGCACAAAGGGAACAATGGATTTGTAAATATCCACCAGGGTGATCTCCGGGGGTGCCATGGCCTTCATCAGAAACAGGTTATAGCCAAAGGGAGGTGTCATGTAGGCAATCTGACAGGTGACAGTATAGAGAACCCCGTACCAGATCGGGTTGAATCCCATGCTGATGATAAGCGGGATATAAAGGGGCGCAACAATGACCAGCATTGCCGTGTCGTCCAGGAACATTCCCATCATAATATAGGAAATTTGCATCATGATCAACACCTGCCAGGGGCCAAGCCCCCATTTTTCCAGGAAGAGAATCTCAATGGCACGGACGGCACCAAGGCCATCAAAAACAGCGCCAAAGCAGAGAGCTGCCAGGATGATCCACATGAACATGCAGGAAACGCTCAGGGTCATATGAAGGGTGTTGTCCATTACTTTTTTGGTGAGTCGTTTTTTTGCCAGGGCGGCAATAGTGGCTGCGGCAGCTCCAACGGCTGAGCTTTCCACAAGGCTTGTTACCCCCATCATGAAAAGCCCGGTTACGGAAAAAATAATGGCCAGGGGCAGGATGCCGGCGTAGAGAAGTTTAAGCTTTTCTTCCATGGGCATTTGACGCTCTTCCCTGGCCAGGGGGGGGCCGAGCTCGGGCTGAAGTTTGCACCTGATGGCTATATAAGCCCCAAACATGCCTGCCAGCAGGAGACCGGGAAAAACACCAGCCAGCCATAACTGGCTCACCGGCTGCCTGGCAATCATGCCGTAGAGCACCAGAACTATACTTGGGGGCACCATTATCCCCAGGGAACTTCCGGCCTGGATGACACCGGTTACCATTGTCTTGTCATATCCCCGTTTGAGCATTTCCGGCAGGGCAATGCTGGTCCCAATGGCCATGCCTGCCACACTGAGGCCGTTCATGGCGGAGATGGCGACCATGAGAACTATGGTTCCCAGGGCTAAACCCCCGGGCAGGGGCCCCATCCATACATGGAACATGCGGTAAAGGTCGCCTGCAATGCCGGACTCGGACAGCATATACCCCATGTAAATAAACAGGGGCAGGGTAAGCAGGGGATACCAGTTTAAAAGACCGATGCTTGCGTTAAAGGGCATTTCAGCAGCTCCACTCCCTCCCCATAAAAGCAGGGCGGAAATGGTTGCCACAAACCCGACAGCACCGAAAACACGCTGACCTGAGACAAGCATGAGCATCAGGGTGGAGAACATCAATAATGCAATATATTCGTGGCTCATATTATTTCTTTACCCCTCGCCTTTGCCAGGTCTTTAAAAAAGGTTGCCAATGCCTGGAGCAGCATTAACAGGATTCCTATCACCATGATAATTTTAATGGGTGCCATTGGCGGCCCCCAGCTTGAATAATTTCTCTGGCCGTATTCCAAGGAATACAGGGTGCTGGAAATGCCGCCGTAGAGGAGAATGACCAGGTAGAACATTAAGAATCCCGAGGTCATGACATCAACTTTGGCCCGTTTTTTTGGCGACCACCGTTCATATAGCACATCCATCCTGACATGGGCTTTGAGCTGCATGGAGTAGCCGCCGCCAAGCAGGTAGTATGCGGCCATGGTGAACTGGGCCATTTCCATTGTCCAAACATAGGGAAGATCAAAAAATGTCCTGGAAATGGATGAAAACAAAAGAATGCCCATCATCACGAAAACCAGGTACAGCACAAGTTTGCCGATCCGTCGGTTTATAGCGTCTACCCATCTTACATAATTTTTTATTGCATCGGGCATTTAAACTTCCTTTTTAGAGGTCTTGCCAATTTGGGTTAATTTTTAAAAGTTAAGATCCTCCTTCCCGGGGGGTATGCAACTCCGGGAAGGAGGATGGATAATCCTAAAGGCAATTTTATGGTGCTAGTACCGGTAGGGAGCGCCTGCTGCCCGCATGGTTTCTGCGTAATCTTTTAATATCTGTACAACCTTGGCACTTCTTTCGCTTTTTGCGGCAATCTCATCCCAGTACTTGAGAGCTTCGTCTTCCACTGTTTTCCATTCATTTTCCGGAATTGTGGTAAGTTCCAGTTTGCCGCCCTTGGTCCGGTAGTGGGCCTCTCCCCACCAATACCAGTATTGTCTGTGGTAATGTGAGCTGTCCATGGCCAATTGGAACAATGTTTTTAAATGTTCGGGCAGGGCGTCCCATTTTTTAGAGTTGGCAAAATAGGATCCTGCCCAGGCACCTGAGATATTGTTTGTCAGATAATATTTGTTAACATTGGCCCAGCCGACTGTATAGGCCTCGGTAATACCGGACCATGCAATTCCGTCAAGTTCCTTTGTCTGCATGGCCACTTCAACATCCTCCCAGGGAAGTGTCACAGGGACAACCCCAAATTTTTTCAGGAATCTGCCACCGGTGGGGAAAGTAAAAACTCTTTTTCCCTTTAGATCGGCAATACTTCTGATGGGTTCCTGGGTGGTGAAGTTACAGGGGTCCCATGATCCGCAACCCAGCCATGTAACGTTTTTAACTTTAGAATAGGCCTCTTCCCAGATTTCGTTTAGCCCATAGTGATGAAAAAGCGCAGGGACATCAAGGGAATAGCGGGAAGCAAATGGGAAATAGGCACCAAACACAGAGACATCCACAGGAGCACCTATGGAGTCTTCATCACTTTGAACCGCATCAATGGTCCCCCTCTGCATTGCCCGGAACAATTCGCCGGTGGGCACCAGCTGATCTGCATTGTACAGCTCTATGACCATTTCGCCATTGGCGGCTTTATTAAAGGCATCTATTGAGGGTTTGCACACATGGGCTGCCAGGGATGCCCCTGCATAGGTCTGCATCCGCCACCGGATGGGTGTTTTTTTGCCTGCAATTACAGAGGGTGCTGCCACTGCTGTTGCTGCCACTGCTGCAGCGGTTCCTGCTCCAACTTTCTTGATAAACTCGCGTCGTTTCATCTGAAATCTCCTTTGTTTAAGTAAAAGTTTTTAGCACCATTGGGACTCTTTGAAAATCGTGTTAAACGACAAATCAAACACTAGTGTTCCCTGGTGTCAAGCTAAAAATAAAGGGGTGATTTTGCGGAAAAAGTAAATATTGAGGTTTTCCGCACTTTTTTTCAAGTCTTCCGATTTAATGGTAGTTTTTATCCCTGTCTCTGTTGATAGATCCTCAAACAAATTTTTCATTGGGTAATCAAAAATACGGCATCAAAATTGTTGTTAGAAAGCAGGTATCCTTCCAAGCAGAAGATAGTTTTTTACAATTCGGTTTAATTTATGATATTAGAATCGGATGAAAACACAAAAATTTGAAACATCCAAAGTCGCCCTTGTATCCTTTTCTCATTTTATCAATGACGTATATACAAGCTTTTTGTCGCCCCTGCTGCCCCTGATCATTGAAAAGCTGTCATTGACCCTGAGCCAGGCAGGCCTTTTATCCACGGTGATGCAACTTCCGGCGCTGCTTAACCCTTTCATAGGATTGTTTGCCGATAATAAAGGCCTGGCAAGGTGGCTGGTGATTCTGTCCCCCACCCTCACAGCCATTCCCATGAGTCTCATCGGCATCACTCCTTCCTACAGCCTTTTATTGATATTGGTCTTTTTTGCCGGGATTTCCGTGGCCCTCTACCATGTGCCGGCTCCGGTGCTGGTGGCAAAATACTCAGGGGACAAAAAAGGG
>DAOWDR010000296.1 GCA_030638935.1 Desulfobacteraceae bacterium
AGAAATTTAATGGTAACAAGAATTATAATTCTGAAAAGAATGGTCCTGACTCTTATTTTGTTCCTTGTCCTCTTGGCAGGTTTTATTTTCCCTGCCATTTCAGGGGCTGCCAGAATAAAGGATCTTGCTGCCATTAGAGGTATCCGTTCAAACCAATTGACCGGGTACGGACTGGTGGTGGGGCTGAACGGAACAGGTGACAAGGACAATGTTCTTTTTACCCGTCAGGCCCTGGTCAATATGTTGGATAAAATGAATATTGATAATTCTACTAATGATATAAAGGTTAAAAATGTAGCATCGGTCATTGTAACGGCTGATATCCCCCCCTTTGCCAGAATCGGTGATAAAATTGATGTGACAGTATCTTCCCTGGGAGATGCCAAGAGCCTTAAGGGCGGCATCCTGTTGATGACCCCCTTAAAGGGAGTTGATTCCAGGGTTTATGGACTGGCCCAGGGGGCGGTAAGCCTTGCCATCCCTAGTGGTGCCAATGACAGGGAAAGTCACCTTCTAGTCGGAAGAGTGGTCAACGGGGCCTCTGTTGAGCAGGAGATTCCCTTTAAACTAAATGGGAAAAAAAAGTTGATCCTTTCCCTGTTCAGGCAGGATTTTACCACTGCCAAACGTATGGCAGACACAATCAATGCTTCCATTGGTGAGGGCAGTGCTAAAATAATTGATTCCAGTGCCCTGGAGTTGAAAGTTCCGGATACTATGTGGGAAAAGAATGTGGCCGAATTTATCGCCGATATTGAGACCCTGTCCGTAATACCCGATACCATAGCCCGGGTGATCATAAACGAGAAAACCGGCACCGTAGTCATTGGCAATGATGTAACCATTTCAAGTGTTGCCGTTGCCCATGGGGATTTGTCCGTGACCATTGATGACCCACCTGGAAACGAACAAGACGGGAGTGTCATGAGCCTTTTGGGAACATCGACCATTGGGGAACTTGTCAGGGGGCTGAATTCTCTGGGGGTAAAACCAAGGGACCTGATCAGTATTTTACAAAGTATAAAGGCTGCAGGAGCGCTCCAGGCTGAATTGGTTATCATGTAAAAAAAGGAAATAGTTATGGACATTGATTTGATCAATCAGAACCTTGCAAAGGCAAGTTTGAATGGACTGGGAAATAAAAAAGCTTCTATTTCAAAAGAAAAAGAACTCAAGGATGCATGCGCCGGATTTGAAGCCATATTTTTAAATACCATGGTAACATCCATGCGGGGAACATTGCCGGGAAATGCACTTTTTGATGAATCCAATGAAATGAATATTTTTCAATCAATGTATGATCAGTCCCTTGTTGATGAATTGTCAAAAAACGGAACCACCACCGGTATCAAGGAATTTTTGTATCAGCAATTGAAAGACTCCATATAATCCCACCTTCTTAAATCTAACCTTATCTCCCAGGGCTTTTTTCGAGTCCGTCAATAATAGTTCAATGGCATACATGTTGCTTTTAAGTACAATAACAGAGCAGATAATCGGGAAAAGGGGAAAAAATTGCCTCCCTTAAAAAATTGCCGCTCCAGAAAAATTGGTTTTTTAAATTCAAAAAACAAAGGCAGGTACCGATAAAATCTAAAGGAGAGTCAACATGGAAAAATTTGTCCGTAAATTAGAAGATTTGTTTCAAAAAAAACTCTTGTTATATAAAACCCTTAAAACTGTTTTTGAACAAGAAAGAAAATATATTGTTGATATGGATGTTGATTCCCTGTGGAAAATAACAGATAGGAAAAAACAGCTTGCCTTGGAAATAGAGCAGATAAGAGAGGAGGTACTTTCTCTTCTTAAAGAGAAAAAAGTCCCCTTGAATAAGGGACAAAACGGCTTCAGTTTATTGCAAAGTATCAATAGCCTGCCCTTTTCTGTAAAAATAAAATCAGACCTGAAAAAAGTTAAAGTTCAATTGGATATCACCAAAGAGGAGCTGGCAGTTCTGGCCTTGGAGAATAAACGATATGTCAATGAATACCTGTCGGTGATTAACGGTATCTTTGGAACGATTACAGAATCTGAAAATACTGAATCCTATACCAAGGCCGGGGTGACATCAAAGGGGAACAATAAAAACCATCTTATAAGGGCACAGGTGTAAAAATGTCAGGTCTTTCTTCCACCCTTAGCATCGCCAAGCTGGCAATCTCTGCCCAACAATACGGACTGGCTGTAACCGGACAGAATATTGCCAATGTCAACAATCCGGATTATAGTTTGCAGAATGCCGAGCAGATGAGTATGAAACCCTTTATGTATGGTGGCCTTCTTTTCGGTACGGGCGTAAATACTTCCCAGATAGAGCAGAGTGTTAACTATTTTCTTGAAACAAGGCTGACAGATGAAAAAAGCACCCAGGCCGCTTTTGAAGAGGCCGAAGCCTATATGAACATCCTTGAAGGATATTTTGATGAGAATTCCGATGCAAGTATCTCAAGCTCAATGATAGAGTTTTGGAATTCCTTCCATGATCTTGCCGATAATCCCCTTGGCTCCTCGGAAAGGGTAACCGTATATGAAAGCGGTGCAAATCTTGCTGCCCGACTGAATACGGCAAACACCGACCTTAACAACATGATGACAGATGTGGGAGGGGAGATTCAAGTCGCCATTGAACAGATCAATTCCTATACCAGCCAGATAGCCGCTTTGAATGTCGAGATAACCGGTCTTGAGGCCAGCAGCCCGGCAAATGATTTAAGGGACCAGAGGAACGCCCTCCTGGACGACCTTGGAACCCTCATTGATATCGATACGTTTGAGCAGCCAAACGGATCTCTTATTGTAAATACGACCAACGGCTTAACACTGGTTAATGGCGTTGATAATTATGAACTTTCCGAGAGCAATGATCGTATTATGTGGCAGGGATCCTATGGGGCACAGACAGATATCACAGACAGTATATCCGGTGGAAAAATTGCCGGGTGGCTTGAGCTGCGGGATGAGATTATTCCTAAATTTTTGGATGAAGTGAATGTCCTGGCACACGAGTTGATCTGGACCATGAATTATCAGCAATCCCAGGGCGCAGGTCTTGAGTATTTTACAGGCTCCATCACCGGGGATTATGAGGCAGATCAAAGCGGTCTTTTATCAAGCTATGCCTTTGGTGACAAGATCGATTATACCCAGGATTTTGTCATGTGGATGCAGGATAATTCAACAGTGGACACCGAGTATACAAGAACCCAGATTGACATGGGCCTTTCAGAGGCAGCCATCTCCAATTGGCAGGGAACTGCCCCCGGTGCAGTGGAGGGAATCTACGTACTTACTGTGATGGACGGTGCAACCCTTGGTGAAAAAGAAGTTGTCCAGACAGACGGGATTAATCTTGCTGAAGTCTGGTCATCTACCTCTGGTGTGGCGACTGCTTTGGATTTAGCCATGGCAGAACAGACCATAACAGTGAATAACGGTCCTTCGGGCACAGAGGTGATTGAAATTTCAGATAGCGGCGGGAATGCCCAAAGATCGGCAGCATCTATTGCAGAGGCTCTTTCTGCCATTGATGGGGTGGAGGCCTATGCTTCGGAAGTTTCAGCCGGATTTGATCTTGCAGGCATCGGTGATGCCGAGGATGGTGATGAGGTACAATTTTCACTTTATATGGACGGGCTGGTCTATGACCAGAAATTTACAGTGGACTCCGATACGGGGACACTGGAGGAACAGTTTGAGAATGCCCTGAGGGATGCTGCCCAGAGTATTAATAATACCAATAATGACCAGGACCTTTTTACCAGCGGGCTTGAAATTACCAGCAGTTCAGGGCGTACCCTGGGGGTCCAGGATTTTGAAGTACTTGATAATGCCGGTGTCCGGATTGATAGTTTTTCAAATTTTAATAATAGTGATACAGTCACCTTTACCGTGGAGTCCAGTGGTTTCGGGACCTCCGGGGCAACCACCACCGATATTTCAGTTGTATTAACCTCGGTGACCGACACCAGTGATGAAGCTGAGATGGCAACCGCATTTTATGATGCACTCAGTTTAGCCCTGGAAGATGAACCATTTACAGTGGAGCATGACCCTTCAACCAATTCCATTATATTGAGGACAACAGACGGGTCGGACCTGACTGTCCGTGACGGAGATAATGACACAGGCCTTGATGCAAGAATGGATATCAACGAACTTGCCGGTACAACCCAGTCAGCAGGAGACAATATTTTTAGGTTTGACGGTGCCAGCGACATTGAAACCTTTGATGCGGACACGTTAGGTACCGATACCATTGATTTCGCAGGCCAGGGAACCTTTGTAACAATTGAAGAAGGCACCGCAGCGGCCCCAGTTGCCACCTCCGCCGTCATTACCGGTACGCTTACCATTCTTATGGACCCGGGCATGACGCTCCACTCAAATGTTTCGGGAGCAGGGGGGCTGTTCAATGGAAACTGGAGTAAATCAGGCAGCTCCATCATGACCCTGGGGGGGGACGGCGGGTTTGATAAATTTGATGTAGCTGATGCAATCTCCTTTGATGTGGATGGTACTACCATAAATTACGTGGTCGCCGGAACAACGGACCTTGCAAGGGCCACAGAGCTTGCAACCGCCTTGGGCTCCTTGGGTACTGATTATGAGGTTATTCAGAATGGTACTTCGGTTTCAATCGTAAAAAATTCTTCCCTTGATGATCCCATTGAGATTACCAATTTTACCGAGTCTGTAACGGATGACGCAACCCTTGCCGTATCCACCGGAACAGGAATGGGTGCAAGTGCCCCTGAAAATGATCTGTTGGAATCAGG
>DAOWDR010000420.1 GCA_030638935.1 Desulfobacteraceae bacterium
ACTCCTGTCAATGATAACAGCCAGGTCACAAGCTTTATTATAAACAAAGGTAAAGAAGCCCGTGCTGCAAAGGTGTACCCGGCCGGTGCCATTTCACAAGGATCCTTTGGGACATCCCTGTCAGAAATTTATGATATGAAAATGGCCGGCATAAGAGCGGCCACCGACGATGGAATGCCCGTTGAAAATTCTTTGTTGATGAGACGGGCACTTGAATATTGTAAAGGGCTTGATATCCCCATATTTGTCCATGCGGAAGATAAAAGCATAGTTGATGGCGGTTCCATGAACGAAGGGGCCCATGCCACGTTCTGGGGAATAAAAGGAATTCCAAATGCCGCAGAAAGCATTATGGTGGTCAGGGATATTGCCCTTTGTGAACTGACTGGAGCAGTAGTTCATTTTTGTCACATGAGTACAGCAGAGTCCATTGAAGCCATTAGACAGGCAAAAAAACGCGGGGCCAATGTCAGTTGTGAAACCGCACCTCATTATTTTACCCTGACTGACAGTGATGTCCTGGACTATGATACCAATTTTAAGATGAATCCGCCCCTGCGGTCTGAAAAAGACAGAAAAGCAATAATTGAAGGCCTAATGGACGGCACTATTGATATGATAGGTTCGGACCACGCCCCCCAAAGCGTGGACGAAAAGGATCTGGAGTTTGACAGGGCGGCATTTGGTATTGTCGGGCTTGAAACCTCATTACCCTTGTCATTAAAACTGGTGCAGGATGGTTTTTTGTCCCTGGCTGACCTTGTTGGTAAAATGTCAAAACAGCCTGCCAAAATGCTTAAAATAGATAATGATATAAAAAAGGGAAATCCAGCTGATTTGACCATTATTGATCTTAAGACCCAATACGAAATTGATCCTGCCACCTTTATATCAAAGTGCAAAAATTCACCCTTTGCAGGCAGACAGGTGCAGGGGGAGGCTTTTTTAACAATGGTTGACGGCAGGATTGTCTATCAGAAAAATCAATAGGAAACAAATGCTCAAGGGAAGCTTCAGATGAATAAACAATATAGAATTCTTGTGGTGGATGATGAAATAAGCATGCGTGAGTTTCTGGATGTGCTTTTATCCAAGGAAGGCTACAGGGTTTCCCTTGCAAAGAACGGCAAGCAGGCCGTAAAGCTGATTCAAAGCAATTCCTATGATCTTGTATTATCAGATATCCGTCTGGGGGATATCACTGGTCTTGATGTTTTAAAAGAGGTTAAAAAACAGGACCCGGATACGGTTGTGATCATGATTTCAGCATATTCCACAACGGTAATAGCCGTGGAAGCCATGAATGAAGGAGCCTATGATTTTGTCCCTAAACCCTTTGATAATATGGAACTTAAAAGTACCATTGCCAAAGCTCTGGAACTTAGAACCCTTGACCATGAAAAAGAGAGAAGGTCTTCAGAGCTTAAGAACCATCTGCATTTTAACAGGATTATCGGAAATAGTCCGGGAATGCAGGCCATCTACAAACGCATTGAGCAGATCGGCCCGACCAAAACCAATGTATTGATTACCGGGGAAAGCGGCACGGGAAAAGAGCTAATTGCCAGGGCCATCCATGAAAATTCAGACCGCAAGGATAAGCCTTTTGTGGTTGTTAACTGCGGGGGGATTACAGATACCTTGATGGAAAGCGAGTTTTTCGGGCATGTCAAAGGATCTTTTACCGGGGCGATAAACAATAAAATAGGACTGTTTGAAGCTGCAAACGCAGGGACTATTTTTTTGGATGAAATCGGTGAATTGTCAACCATGCTCCAGGTTAAACTGCTTAGGGCAGTCCAGGAAACATCATTTAAGCCGGTGGGTGGCACCACAGAAATTGATGTGGATGTCAGGATAATCTCCGCCACAAACAAAAAGTTGGAGCAGGAAGTAATTGAAGGTAATTTCAGGGAAGACCTTTTCTTCCGTCTCAATGTCATCCCCATCAAGGTACCGCCCCTCAGGGACAGGAAGGGGGATATTGAACTTCTGTCTGCCCATTTTGTAAAAAAATATTCAGACAAAATGGGAAAGGATATAGTCAAACTATCCTCCTATGCCATTGATTTTTTAAATAAATACAGTTTTCCAGGCAACGTCAGGGAACTTGAAAACCTCATTGAGCGAAGTGTTGCCTTATCTTCCACAAATATTATCCTGCCTGAAAGCCTGACCATCTCCATGCACAAGAAACGCCGGTGGATCGAAGGTGTTAAAGGCGTACGGTTTGATGTAGATGATGTGGAGCAGGGGGTTGATCTGGACAAGATCCTGTCCACCATTGAAGGCGCCTACCTGAAAAAAG
>DAOWDR010000736.1 GCA_030638935.1 Desulfobacteraceae bacterium
CCATGCCATGGCCGGATGTGCCTGTTGCCCTGAAACAGGGTGTTATCACAGGTCTTGACCATACCCTTACGGTCTGCAATGTGACCAAGAAATTTGAAGTAGCCAAGTATTTTACCCAGATTAATTATGCCCAGGGTCTTTTTATCTGGATTTTTAATAAAGCCTGGTTGGCAAAGCTCCCTGCTGATTTAAGAGATGCCTTTGTGGGAAGTGTTCACGATATCTGTGCTGCCAGCAGGATAAAATCTTTGACCGAAGAGAACACAAATATTGAAAAAGCAAAAGCCTCTGGTGTTGAATTTTTTCAGCTTTCCGATGCTGATATGGCAACCCTAGGCCAGCAGAGCCAGGGAACATATGACAAGTATGCCCCTGAAATCAACAAAATTTATCCCGGGGATACTTATAAACCGGATAATTTTTTGAAAGAAGTTCAGAGCTTTTTGAAATAATCATTTTCAGAAGCAAACAGCGACTATTGATTAATTGTTAATATTTATTTAGGACTTGGTTTATGCTTGGGAAAATGTTTAAAAAATTAGATGCTGTGGTGACCCAGATTGAAGAGTGGACCCTATTTATCATTGTCATTACAGCGCTTCTATCTCTTTTTGCAAACGTGGTATTGCGTTACGGGTTTAATTACACCCTGGCCTGGAGTGAGGAACTGGTTCGTATTGTGATCATTTACTCAACCTTTGTGGGTGCCAGTGTCGCAGTCAAGCAACGGGCGATGATTCGCATTGATGCCGTTGTACAGATTTTTCCAAAGCTTAAACCGGGTCTAACCGTTTATACCAGCATCCTCATGCTCATCTTTGCCTGGATGATGGTATATTACGGGTATAAAATGACCCATCTGCAATACATAACTAATCAAAAAACCATTATCATGCAGATACCCCTTGTGATTATCTATGCCATCATGCCCGTCATGGGCGTGATGGTTGGTATCCGAACGATTCAGGTAATGATTCAAGATTTTAAAACACAATAAAGGGGCCTTTTTTCCATGCAGATGAGTGATCTGATTATTCTATGTATTCTTCTGGGGTTCATGAGCAGCTACGTGCCGGTCTTCCTTTGTCTTTTCTTCACTGCCACCATCGGATTTGTCGTTTTTATGGACATGCCCCTGGCGCTTCTTGCACAAACCCTTTTTCGAAGCCTTGACAAGTTTGCACTTGTGGTGGTGCTGTTTTTTATTCTTTGCGGGAATATAATGGCCAAGGGAAAGATGGTTGAGAAACTAATGAACCTGGCCAATGCCCTTGTCAGCTGGCTACCCGGCGGGCTGGGCATGGCAGGCGTCATCGGTTGCGGTCTCTTTGGCGCCATCTCAGGATCCACCGTTGCAACGGTGGTTGCCCTGGGTGGTTTTATGATCCCGGCCCTGATTAAGAACGGGTATGATGAGGATTATACCCTGGGACTGATGACCACATCACCAAACCTTGGGGTTATCATTCCCCCGAGTATTGCCATGATCTTTTATTCAATGATCAGCAATCAGTCCCTGGAAGGATTGTTTATCACCGGATTTGTTCCGGGGTTTTTGATTATACTCTGTGTCTGTATCTACTCCTTTTTACTCTATAGGAAAAGAGACGATATACAAAGGCTTCCTGCCCCGAATTTTCGTCAGCTTTTTCATATTTTAAAAGAGGGCTTCTGGGCGGTTATGCTCATTGTGATTATCTTTGGCGGTATTTTTTCAGGGGTATTTACGGCCAATGAAGCAGCCGTCGTGGCAAGCGTGTATGCGTTTTTTGTTGAGTATTATATTTATAAATCCATGAAGTTTGCAGATATCAAGGATGTGACCATAAGCTCTGCTGTCACCTCGGCCACCTTGTTGCTGATTGTGGCCTCGGCCACATGTTTTGGTCGGTATCTTACCTTTGAAAATATTCCCAACCGGGTGGCCGAGGTTGTGGTGGCCAATATCAGTTCTCCCATAGTCTTTTTGCTGGCCATGAATGTTTTGTTGTTAGTTATCGGTATGTTCATGGATATCATATCCGCCACATTGATTCTGGGGCCTGTTTTCATCCCCCTGCTAGGACCCTTTGACGTGGATCCCATGCACTTTGGTCTGATCATGACGGTAAACCTGGCAATAGGATACTGCACACC
>DAOWDR010000674.1 GCA_030638935.1 Desulfobacteraceae bacterium
CGAACTGCGCACGCCGCTGAGTCTGATTCTGCGCTATGCCGCCGTGCTCCGGGAGGAATTGGGGGAGAAAGCCGGGGCGCAACTGGACTCGGTGCTGCGGGCAGCTACGCGCCTCAAGGGTATCATCGAAACGATGCTCAACCTGCGCTATCTGGAGACTGGCGAGATGGATTTGATGCCCACTCACTTTGACGTGCGAGCCGAGGTGCGGGATGCGTGCGAGGACTATGAGGCGCTCGCGGAGACGGCTGGGCTAGAGTTGAGCGCCGATTTGCCAGACAAAGAGATGTTCATCAATGAATTTATCAGGTATGGCGGGGGCATCAACATCGCAGAGAATGAGTCCTCGGGTATATACAGCAGGGAAAAGGTGCTCCGGGAAAACCCCGATGTTATTCTCATCGCCACCATGGGAACCTCCAAAAAAGCAGGGGAACTTGAAAGACAAAGATGGATGTCTTTTAAGAGCATTGATGCGGTAAAAGAAAACCGGGTCCATGTGCTGGATCCCGAAATGATCTGCAGCCCTACTCCGGTATCCTTTATCAAGGGGCTCAAATCGATTCTGCCCCTGCTCCAACCAAGGGTGGCCCAGAATAAAAATACAAAGACTTAAAAAAAATGATGACTCCTCAAACCAAAAAATGGCTGCTAATCCTTTTCGGACTTTCAGTGCTTGTGGCGGCTATGGGGCTTTTAGCCCTGTGCACCGGCAGTGCCGGTATTCCAATAAAACAAATACCCGACATCCTACTGAACGGAAAGGACACAGCTGAATACAGTATCCTCATGGGGATCCGTCTGCCCAGGATACTGTTGGGCATGTCCATCGGCGGAGCCCTGAGTCTTGCAGGGACCCTTCTCCAGGGCATGTTCCGAAACCCACTGGTGGAACCCTACACCCTGGGCATTTCCGGTGGAGCCTCCCTGGGGGTCTGCGTCAATATCCTCTTCCAGTTTTACGCCGTCATAGGTATCATTGCCTACCCTTTGTCCGGGTTTATCGGGGCCAGTATTGTGATTTTCCTGGTCTACAGCCTAAACCGAAACAACCAGAATGTCCGGTCAAACCGGATGCTTCTGACCGGGGTGATGATCTCCTATGTGGCCTCCTCTTTGGTCATGCTGCTCATGGCCCTGTCCGGAACCGACGATCTCCAGAACATTATTCTCTGGATCATGGGATCTTTGGATGAACCCAACACCACACTGATCAAAATTTCGTGTATGGGTTCCCTTGCCGGTCTTTTTATCTCCTATTTTTTCTGCATGGACCTGAACGCCTTAGCCCTGGGGGAGGAAGAAGCCGCCAATTTAGGTATCAATACCACAAGGAGTAAAAAAATTCTCTTTATCACGGCCTCATTTTTAACGGGCTTAAGCGTGGCTGTGGCAGGCATCATCATGTTTGTCGGGCTTATTGTGCCCCATTTTGTCCGCATGATGACAGGTCCGGACCACAGGATACTTTTGGTTGGATCATTCCTGGCAGGGGCAGCCTTTCTCACCCTCTCCGATGTGATCGCCAGGGTGATTATAGCGCCTTTGGAGCTTCCCGTGGGGGTGATCACCGGTATCATCGGCGGTATCATGTTTATCTGGGCTCTTTCAAGAAAGCAGGTGACTTTGTGAAAAAAACTGTAAAAAATGTATTGGAGGTCAAAAATTTAAACTTTCGGTATAAGCGGGAACTCATCCTAAAAAATATCTGTTTTTCCGTTTCCCCGGGTGAATTTGTCTCAATCATCGGGCCCAACGGCTGTGGGAAAACCACCCTGATCAAAAGCATTTTAAGAAGCGTTGTGCCTGAAACCGGCACCATCCATATCCAGGGCCGGGATGTAAAAACCCTGTCCAACAAGGCCCTTGCAAGGCACCTGGCCGCTGTGATGCAGACCATCGACCCGGCTGCCATGACCGTTAGGGATTATGTCCAATTGGGCAGGTTGCCCTTTTTTGAAAAATATCAATTTTTTGAAACCCAAAAAGACGTGGCCATTGCCCAAAAATATATGGAACTCACAGGGGTTGCAGACCTTGCCGATGCAAAAGTCAATGAGATCAGCGGAGGAGAACGGCAGCTGGCTGCCATTGCACGGGCCTTGACCCAGGAACCGGCCCTGCTGGTCCTGGATGAACCCACTGCCCACCTTGACATTACCCACCAGGTCCGGGTGCTGAATCTTGTCAATACTCTGAAAAAGCAATTGTCCCTCACCATTCTCATGGTGCTCCACGACCTGAACCTGGCAGCCGAATATTCAGACAGGTTGGTGCTCCTGGATAAAAAAAACGGACAAATTTTTAAGGCCGGTACCCCGGAAGCAGTTCTTACCGAAGCATCCATCCAAAAAGTTTATCAAACCCGGGTTGCGGTCAGACCCAATCCCATATCAAACAAGCCATGGGTATTTTTAGTCAACCCCCATGCAAAAAACCCAAATGAAGATAAGGCATTTTAATATGTATAACCATATAAACATAAAGAAGATAAGGCATGAACGGTAAAAGAAAAAAAATTTTTATGACCGGTCTGTGCTGCCTGGTGCTGTTCCC
>DAOWDR010000039.1 GCA_030638935.1 Desulfobacteraceae bacterium
ATGAAGTGGAATTTTTTTTTGAAGGAAACAATATCCGGGTCTCCTGTGATCATCCCCATGTGCCGGGGGGTGAGACAAACCTGGCATATAGGGCAGCGGATCTTTTTTTTAATGCCTATAAAAAAAAGAGGGGGCGGCTTCCCCTGGACGGGGTTTCCATCCAAATTAAAAAGCAGATACCCGTCGGGGGTGGTCTTGGTGGTGGCAGCAGCAATGCAGCCACAGTTCTGATGGCCTTAAATGAATATTGTTCGGCAGCTTTTTCCAAGGATGAACTCATGGCGTTAGGGCTGCGTTTGGGGGCGGATGTTCCGTTTTTTATTTTTGGGAGCCCTGCCCTGGCAACAGGGGTGGGTGAAAACCTGCAAAAATACCCTGATCTGCCGGAATTGTATTTGGTTCTATGTGATCCGGGCGTGTGTGCTTCAACCCCGGATGTTTTTAAAAATATGGATTTTAGATTGACATCCAAACACAATTATAATATGAATACTGGTTTGAATGCGCTGTTAGGAGAGCAGGGGGGTGATAAGGGGGAAAGATTGCATAATGACCTTGAAGCGTCGGCATGCAGTTTGTATCCTGAAATCAGCTCTGCTAAAGAGGAGATGGAGTTTTTGCTGCAAAGAAATGTATATATGTCTGGAAGCGGCTCTTCTCTTTTTGCTCTTTTTTCAGGACCAGAGGCTGCAAGGAAAGCATATGGATTGCTTGCAGAAAAATGGTCCAGGGGTCCAAAAAATATTTTTTTGACCTCGTTAAAGCGCTGAGATTTGAGTTTAATGTACTGGGGCGTCGTCAAGTGGTAAGACACAGGGTTTTGATCCCTGCATTCAGAGGTTCGAGTCCTCTCGCCCCAGCCAAACTTAATATATTAAAAAAAAGAGATTTGATATGAATGGCTTGTCCATTTTTGCCGGTAACTCTAATCCATTATTAGCTGACAGGATTTCAGAGTATCTTGCAGAACCATTAGGGAGGTTGAAGGTCAACCGTTTCAGTGATGGGGAAACCCAGGTTGAAATCCAGGAAAATGTCAGGAAAAAGGAAATATTTGTTATCCAGTCCACCTGTTATCCTGTGAACGATAATTTGGTTGAACTTTTACTTCTAATTGATGCTTTCAGGCGGTCTTCTGCCAGCCGTATCACGGCTGTGATCCCTTATTTCGGGTATGCCCGTCAGGATAAAAAAGTATCACCCAGGGTACCCATTTCCGCCAAGCTTGTTGCAGATCTTTTGGACAAGGCCGGTGTTGACAGGGTGATTACAATGGACCTCCACGCAGGACAGATCCAGGGATTTTTTAATGTGCCCGTGGATAACCTGTATTCCGCCCCCATTATTATTGATGATATTAAGACCCGGTTTTCCGAAGACCTGGTGGTTGTTTCTCCAGATGCGGGCGGGGTTGAGAGGGCCAGGGCCTATGCCAAGCGTATCAATGCCGGGCTTGCCATTGTCGATAAAAGAAGAAGTGCGCCGAATAAGGCCAAGGCCATGGCCATCATTGGAGATGTCCAGGATAAAATTGCTATTATCATAGATGATATGGCAGATACCGCAGGGACGCTGACCGAAGCGGCCAGCGTGATCCGGGAGAAGGGAGCCAGGGAAGTTCATGCCTATTGCACCCATCCTGTTCTTTCCGGTCCTGCCATTGACAGAATCAATAACTCTTCTTTAAACTCTCTTGTTGCAACGGATACCATCCCCCTGACCGAAGAGGCAAAGAAATGTGACAAGATAAAAACGCTTTCCATTGCCAAGTTGGTGGGAGAGGCCATTGTGCGCAGTTATCGTGGTGATTCTGTAAATTCTCTATTTGTATAAAATTATATTTAGTCTTCTGCTAAATCATGGCAGATACGGAGGAAAAAACGTTGGAATTAATTGAACTAAACGCAAAAGCAAGAGATACCAAAGGCAAGGGTGCTGCTAGAAAATTAAGAGCTAATAATGCCATACCAGCCATTGTTTATGGAGCCCAAAAAGATCCCATAATGCTTTCTCTTGACACGGTTGAATTTATCAAGATTATCAGGGAAAACGGCAGTACAGGTCTTTTCTTCAACCTGAAAATTGAAGGTGGAGTTGAAAAGGCAGTCATGCTCAAGGATATGCAGATGGATGCCTTTGGTCTGGAGTATCTACATATTGACCTCCATGAAGTTGATATGGATGATTCGGTTACCGTAACGGTTCCCGTTGAAACAACCGGCGAGTGCAAGGGTGTTAAAGAGGGTGGTATGCTTCAGATTATCCGGCGTGAACTGGATGTGATCTGTAAGCCTGCGGATATGCCGGAAAGTATATTAATAGATATTAGTGATCTGAATATCGGTGATTCCGTTCATGTGGAAGAGATTAAACTGGGTGATGCAGTTGAGATTCCCCATGAAGTGGATTTTACAGTGATCACCATTGTTCCGCCGACAGCAGATACCGACGATGAGGTTTCTGAAGAGGATGAAGATCTTCTCGAAGAAGAAGAAGCTGCACCTGTTGAAGAATAAATTATTAGTTAATGTCAGACTCAAGTCTTAAACTGATTGCGGGTCTGGGAAATCCTGGAAAGGATTATGCCCGGACCCGCCATAATATTGGTTTTCTAGTTGTTGATGCCCTTGCATCAGGCTCCTCCCTGGAATTGAATAAATCACGCTTTGAATCTGCCTATGTAAAAGGCAAAATTAAAGGCCGGGATGTCTTTCTTATCAAGCCCATGTCCTATATGAACAGGAGTGGGGGGCCCGTCCAAAAATTTGCCGCATACTATAAAATCCAGTTGCCCAATATAATTATTGTCCATGATGACATGGACCTTGACTTTGGAAAGATTAAAATCGTCCAGGGAAGAGGGCATGGCGGTCATAACGGAGTTCGATCCATCATCGATTCATTTGGCAGGAAAGAGTGTATAAGGGTGAGGGTTGGCGTGGGGCATCCGGGCGGTCAAAGGGGGGTGACAGGCCATGTGCTTGGAAGGTTTACCCCCGATGAACAAAATGAATTGGATGCCACCCTGGAGGTTGCTGTTAAAGCCTGTCTGTTAATTCTTGATAAGGGAATTACCCATGCCATGAATAGGGTTAATACCCGCCGTTAAAACCCTTTGCTGATTTTAGCTGCCGCAATTTTTTTTCTGTATTTTATCCATTCCAAATGTGTCTCCCCCGTTCTAAATTTTTTTATAAAACCTGATCCAAAATCTGCAATGAATTTAGGAAAACCCTTATTGTTCCAAGGCGTATCGGAAATATTTTGTTGACAATGTTGATAAAATATGGTTTTCTGCCTGAGAATGGGCAACTTGTTTTTATAAAAAATTAAGGTGGGCTATCTATGGGTGAAAAATCCAAAAACGTCAAAACAGATACAAAAAGTTCAAGCAAAAAAGAATTTTCAAAAGGAGATCTGGCTGTTTATCCTGCACATGGGGTTGGCTATATCGAGTCAATCGAAAGCAAAGAGATAAACGGAGATACCATGAATTTCTACATGATGAAAATTGTGGAAAATGGCATGGTGATAATGATTCCTACCTCAAACGTGGAATCTGTTGGATTACGGGAAGTGATTCCTGTAGCTGAGGTACCTGAAGTCTACAAGGTCATGCAGGAAAAAGCACAGGGTGCAGACAACCAGACATGGAACCGTAGATACAGGGAGTATATGGATAAGATCAAGACCGGTTCCATCTATGATGTGGCTGAAGTGTTCCGGGATCTGTTCCAGCTCAAACTTGAAAAAGATCTTTCCTTTGGTGAACGTAAGCTTCTTGATACTGCCCAGAATCTTCTGGTTCAAGAGCTTTCCATGGCAAAGGATATTGATGAAAAATCAATGATGACAGAGATTGAAAACCTTTTCAATTAACCACTTAGGATTTATAAATAATTTGTATCGGCGGGCTAGGTATCTAGCCTGCCGATTTTTTTTAGGTTATGATAAAACTTACCATTTCAAAGAGCCAGGCTGATTTAAGACTTGACCAAGTTCTTTCCAGGCTGGTTGAGACCTGCTCCCGGAGCCAGGCAGTTGATCTTATTTCCCGTGGTGAGGTTCTGGTGTCTGGTATGGAAAAGCGGCCTGGATACCGGGTGAAAAAAGGGGATACAATCACAGCCCAAATTCCTGAACCCGTGGATGATACGCCGCCCGGACCAGAATCCATGGATTTATCCCTTCTTTTTGAAGATGATTATATTCTTGTTATAGACAAGCCTCCGGGGCTTGTGGTGCACCCGGGGTCGGGAAATCTTTGCAATACACTTGTTAACGGTTTGTTGGATCATGTTCCAGCCTTGCAGGATGGCGGCTGGGACCCGGTAAGGCCCGGTATTGTCCATCGGCTTGATAAAGATACCTCCGGGGTGATTGTGGTGGCAAAAACCCTTAAGAGTCTTTTGTTCCTCCAAAAGGAATTTAAACAGCGACGGGTGGAAAAAAGATACCTTGCCCTGGTGGAGGGCGGGGAGGTTGCCAATAGGGGGGAGATTGTTCTGCCCCTTGGCCGTCACCCAATCAGAAGAACGATAATGGCTGTGAACCATGGGACAGGAAAATATGCCAGGACATCCTGGCAGCTTCGACAGCGGTTTGCCAAGGCTTGTCTGGTTGATGTTCGCCTCTATACCGGACGTACCCATCAAATCCGGGTTCATTTCCGTGCCATGGATATGCCTATTATTGGGGATAGGGTTTACCAATACCGTAGGAATCGCAGGAAAAACACCCTTGCCGGCCGTCAGATGCTTCATTCCTGGCGGCTTGGCCTCCGCCATCCCTATTCAGGCCTAAAAATGAAGTTTGAGGCAAAGATGCCGGCTGATTTTGTGGAGACCATGGCAAAGCTTGATTTGCCATGCTGATTCAAGAGAATTATACCCTAGTGATTGAACAGGACAGCCTCCGAGGCAATCCTAGTCTTAACAACCAGAAAGAATAATTGATAACAAAACATAGCCATTATTCTACAGTTTTAATATTATTTTCATCCAGCGCTTCACGTATCTTTTGGGCAAGATCCTTCATCACAATCGGCTTCAATAAAAAACCCTTGATTCCCAGGGATGCAGCCTTCTCTTCAGTCATGGTTTCACTGAATCCGGTACAAAGCAGGACTGGAATGTCAGGGCGTATTTTAGTCAGCTTAACTGATAGTTCATCTCCAGGCATATTGGGCATAGCCATATCCGTAATGACCATATCAAATTTATCTGGACTACCACGAAAAGCGTCAAGGGCTTCAATGCTGCTGATATATGAGGTAACCTGATATCCTAAACGCTCCAGCATATGTTTCTCCATTGTAAGAATTGCTTCTTCATCATCCAAAAGTAAAATTTGCTCAGTTCCACCCTCTAGTGTATCATAAGTATGGAAAATCTGTTTTTCAAAAGAGCTTTTCTCTACTGGAAAATAAACTTTGAATTCAGTGCCTTTACCAGGTTCGCTGTACACATGGATGCTACTTCCCATACTTTTAACCATGCCGTGTACAACCGACAATCCCATCCCCGTACCTTTACCTTTTTCTTTGGTGGTAAAAAACGGGTTAAATATTTTTGCTATTAACTCTTTATTCATCCCTTTGCCTGTATCCGTTACAGATAGACAGGCATATAATCCAGGTGTCATTTCAGGAATTATCAGGTCATACTCACCCAATTGAATTTCCTTGAGACCTACTTTCAATTCTCCACCTGCTTCTTCCATGGCATGATAGGAATTGGTTGCAAGGTTCATTACAATTTGATGTATTTGTGTAGGGTCAGCCTTGATTGCTCCACAGTCAGGATTGATATTCAATTTGATATCTATTGTTGTGGGGATCGTAGATCTGATAAGTTTCAATACTTCCTTGATAATGGGCTGCATCTTCATCAACCTTAATTCATTGC
>DAOWDR010000567.1 GCA_030638935.1 Desulfobacteraceae bacterium
CACTACTTCCCCAAACTTTGCCCGCCCACATGCGGACTTGAGATAAACTATAGACGACTCAAGGATAACAAAAACATTAAAGTATTCACCATGTCTGAAGTGGCAGGCGTGGACGGAAACCCGGGTGACTACACCGTAACACTTAAAACCGCTCCAAGATATGTGAACGAAAACTGCACGGCCTGCGGCGAATGTGCCAAGGTTTGTGAAACCGAAATTTCCAATGATTTCAACTTTGGAATGGATCGTAGAAAAGCCGCATACCTTCCCCATAACATGGCATTCCCCGTGAGATATGTAATGGATCCCGCAATGAGCACCGATGACCGGGATAAGGTTAAAGAGGCCTGTAAATATGATGCCGTTGATTTTGACATGGAAGAAAAAACCATAGATCTCAAGGTTGGAGCCATTGTATGGAATACAGGATGGCAGCCCTATGACGCCACCAAGATTGATAACTTAGGGTTCGGCAGGTATCAGAACATAGTGACCAATATGATGCTGGAAAGAATGGCATCCTTAAATGGGCCCACAGCCGGAAAAATTGTACGACCTTCCGATGATAAAGCTCCTGAAACCATCGCCTTTGCACAATGTGCAGGATCCAGGGATGAAAACCATCTTTCCTATTGCTCTTATATTTGCTGCATGGCCTCCTTAAAACATGCCACCTATCTGAGAGCCCAATATCCCGAAGCCAAAATTTACATCTATTATATTGACCTTAGGACTCCTGGACTGAAATATGAAAAATTTTATGCCAACCTCAAGGAAGATGAAAACATTTTCTTTGTAAAAGGGAAAGTGGCGGAAGTCAGTGAAGAAGCAGGATCAGGGAACATCAACCTGGTTGCAGAAGACACCATCACAGGTGAAAAGGTCAGACAAACCGTGGACCTGCTTGTGCTTGCCACAGGTATGCAGCCAACCTGCGCCATTGACAAACCCAATGCTGATCTTGTCTACAATGAAGAAGGCTTTATTGTGAATGACTTTTCAAAAGGCGGCATGTTTGCTGCAGGTTGCGCCAACAAACCTGCCGATGTCGTAACATCTAACCAGAATGCCACCGGTATGGCACTTAAAGCCATTCAGACCCTTGTAAGGAGGTAACCACCATGGATAAAAAATACGGCGTATATATATGCACAGGCTGTGGAATAGGCGAGACTCTTGACATGGAGGCTCTGGTCGATGTTCCCGATGAAGAGGGTGTAAATTGTACCACCCATCCCTTTCTGTGCTCAAAAGAAGGTGTTGAACTCATCCAGAAGGATGTGGATGACGGAAAAGTTAATGCCATGGTCATTGGAGCATGCTCCAGACGTGTCAACTTTGACGTATTCAAATTTGATAATTGCATTGTGGAAAGAGCAAACCTGAGAGAAGGTGTTGTATGGCCCCATTCAAGGGAGACCTACCCTGCTCTTACCGAGGATCAAAAGGATGATGAAGAACATTTTGATCCAATCCAGATGAAGGCGGAAGACTATATCAAAATGGGCATGATCCGTGTTGAAAAAGTGACCCTGCCCGAACCCTTCCAGACAGAATCATTTTCCAAAAAGATCCTGGTCCTTGGTGGTGGTGTTACCGGTATGGCAGCTGCCCTTGATGCAGCCAAAACCGGCTATGAGGTTACCATTGTTGAAAAACAAGCTGCCCTTGGCGGATATGCGGCAAAGCTCAGAAGCCAGATGCCGGTTACAGAACCCTTTGAAGCCCTGCAGGCACCTGTGGTTGACAGCATGATCCAGGAGATTGAAGGACTTTCAAACATTGATGTCAGAACCAATACAGAAGTGGCCCGTATTGCAGGACAGCCCGGTGAATTGACAGTGACATTCAAAACACCAGGGGAAAAAATCCCCTTTGACGTTCCCTTTCCCCTGCCCGAAGAGATGCTGGTGGATGAAAAGGGTAAGGAACTGGATGCAGAAGCCGCCCATGCCAAATATCTGGAATACAATGAAGGCCGGGAAGATATCCTTCAATTGGATCCCAATGGCGAACTTTATGGTGCCGTTATTCTGGCCGCCGGATGGCGCCCTGCCGAACTGGAAGGTGAAGCCTATTCCCACCTTGGGGTGGATCTTGCTGATGTTGTTTCCAACGATGAGTTTGAAATGATTGCAGCCAAGGGTAAAATTGTCAGACCCTCCGATGGCAAAGAAGCTAAAAATGTTGTTTTCATCCAATCTCCGGGCAAGGAAGAAGATGATGCAGATTTTGAATATTGCGGTTCCGTTACCAGCATGGTGGCCCTGAAGCAGGCCAAGTATGTAAGGGAAGACTATTCAGACGGTAAAGCATATATCATTTATCAGCACATGAGAACTCCGGGCCTCCAGGAATATTTTTACAAAAGCATGCAGCAAGATGACGGTGTTTTCATGACAAAGGGTGCGGTAACAGAAGTTGTAGAACAAGGTGGTTCACTTGCCGTTACTGCCACAAATACCCTTTTGGGCGACAATCTGGGCATCAAAGCCGATATGGTAGTTGTTGCCGGCGGTATGGTCCCTGTTACCAAGGATGATCCCATCATCAACCTGGCTTACAGACAGGGACCAGGCTTTCGGGACAATGATATTTTCGGTCAGTATGCAGACTCCAATTACATCTGTTTCCCCTATGAAACCCAGAGAACCGGTGTCTATGCAGCCGGTTCCATCAGACGGGCCATGACCATTGAAGAATCCATTGAAGATGCAACGGGTGCCGCTCTTAAAGCCATTCAATGTATCGAAAGTTCCAACCGCGGCATGGCAGTGCATCCCAGATCCGGTGACACCACCTATCCTGATTTCTTCTTCCAGAGATGCACCCAGTGTAAGAGATGTACTGTTGAATGTCCATTTGGCGCCCTGGATGATGATGAGAAAGGGACTCCCAAGATCAACCCGACAAGATGCAGAAGATGTGGAACCTGTATGGGTGCCTGTCCTGAAAGAATTATCTCCTTTGCCGATTATACCATTGACAGTATCGGTTCCCAGGTAAAGGCCATTGGCGTACCATCTGAAGACGATTATGATGAGCCGCCCTTAAGATTCCTGGCGCTTATTTGTGAAAATGACGCCTTCCCAGCCCTTGACATGGTTGGCATGAACCGAATGGATTATTCTCCAAATGTCCGGTTTATCCCGGTACGTTGCCTTGGTTCGGTTAATACCATCTGGATCAAAGATGCCCTGGCCCAGGGTCTTGACGGTGCTATCCTGATTGGTTGTAAACATGGGGATGATTACCAGTGTCATTTTATGAAAGGCTCTGAACTTGCTGAAGTCCGGGTAAAAAAGATTGGGGATGCCCTTGCCAGTCTTGCCCTTGAAGAAGAACGTGTGGCCTTTGCAGAGATTGCCATTGATGAATATGACAAACTTCCTGAAATAATTAACGCCTTTGTTGAAGAAGTGGAAGAAATGGGTCCAAACCCGTTCAAAGGATTCTAGCGGTAAACTTGCAAAATTATATGGAGGTAAATAAATATGACTGAAAAATATCTTGCTCAACCGGATCTTGGGTTTATTGCCCAATTAAAAGGTCTTGGCGGAGAAACGCTGAAAAAGTGTTATCAATGTGCCACCTGTTCTGTTGCCTGCCCCATTGCACCGGAAGACAGCCCTTTTCCCAGAAAAGAGATGATAGCTGCATCCTGGGGTTTAAAAGACAAACTCATTGGAAACGGTGATATCTGGCTTTGCCATCAGTGTGGCGATTGCACCGACCTTTGTCCCAGGGGAGCGGCTCCCGGAGATGTACTCGCAGCTGTCAGATCTGTAGCTATTACCGAATATGCCCAACCCAAGGTGTTGGCAAATGCAATCAATGACCCGAGTAAATTGCCTTTCCTGATTGGAATCCCGGCAATTTGGTTTGCCATTCTTGCCTTTATCACCATGGCCTATGGCGATGTAATGACCAAAATTTTTAATGTATTTGGTGTTGCATGGTCCCATGCCCATGAGGGTGCACATGTGATTTCCCCGGCAAATTTCTTTTCCACCTGGTTTGTGGACCTGACCTTTGTCCCCACTGCAACCGCCGTGGCATTAATCTTTGCCTTGAGCCTCAAACGGTTCCTGAACGATATTCATCAGAATGCTGTTCAGGAAGGGAAAACAGATAAAAAAACCATTGACTACAAGGAATTTTTCCAGGCCCTAATCAGGGTAATCCCCGTGGTCCTGAAACATGATAAGTTCAATGAGTGCGAGGCGAACAAAGAACGTGCCACGCCCCATATGATGGTGTTATATGCATTCATCGGACTCTTTATTGTCACCGCAGTATGCGGTATTATGCTGTATCTTGGTGGCTATCCAGGCCCCTATCCCCAATTGAACCCCATTAAATGGCTTGCCAATATTTCAGGGGTTGCACTGGTAATCGGTTCAGGCTTAATGATAAAAAACCGATTGGATAATAAGGATCAGCTGTCTACCTATAAAGACTGGTTTATTCTAGGGATTGTCTTTTCCCTTGGCTTGACAGGCATGCTCACTGAAATGGCTCGTTTGGCACACCTGGAATACATTTCCTACTTTTTATACTATCTGCACTTAATTGCCATCTTTAACCTGTTCGCATATCTGCCGTTTTCAAAAATGGCCCATCTTGTTTACAGGCTTACCGCCATGGCCTATGCAGAATATGGAAACAGAAAATAATTACTAAGTTCGATTTTTAGCAAAAGGGGGCTGATGCATGTCAGCCCCCTTTTTTTTGCTTGAATTTTTTGAGAATCAGGTATACTCCGATAATTATTATTTTTCAAAATGGAAGGATGAATATTTAGAAAGGAGAAAAAATCTTGCAGCAGGGAACAATCAAGTGGTTTAATTCAAAAAAAGGTTTTGGTTTTATTGAACAGGAAGGTGGAGAAGATATATTTGTGCATCACTCTGCCATTGAAATGACTGGATTCAGAACACTTTCCGAAGGAGAATTGGTTGAATTTGAGATCCAGAAAAATGACAAGGGACTGTCTGCTACCAAAGTTTTAAAAGTCTAAAACAACCTATCAAACCAGGGCAGGCCCTCGATATAATTTCTTGGTTTTTCTTTTTCCCTCCTGCCGCACTATTGTTGCGGCCAAAAATCATAGCTTACTCCTTTTCTTATTTTATCAGACGCAATACTGTTAAGATTTCTCCAATAATTTGTCCTGGTATGCGCCCTCAGACA
>DAOWDR010000025.1 GCA_030638935.1 Desulfobacteraceae bacterium
ATTAAAAACATTGTCAGGGCATTTTTGTTAATATCCACTGGATAACGTTTTTTCAATACCATGATCCAATCATCATAGGATTCCTGGCTTTTTTCCATGCGCAGGTGTGATACGAGTTTATTTTCATCGGCAAAAATCTTCTGGTTAAGATGCCGGTTGTAAAAGGAAACAAGATCCCCGGGGGAAATTTCAATTTTATCCTTTAGTTCCTGTTGGATAAATTTATCAATGAGCAGCATTTTTTTAACCGTTTTTTTCCAATATGGATATGAAATGGCATTTTCCAGCAGCATCTGCTCAAAGCTGTCCCCGGGGTAGTCTTCCCGATGGAAGGCGACTGCTGCATCAAGTTCCGTATCAGTTACCTGAATTCCTGTTTCACGGGCAGCAGCCAGCAATACGCTTTCTTCCGATAAAATAAAAACAAGATCAATTATCATTTTATTGTATTCAACTTGATTTTTCTTAAAATCATAGGGATAGGCAGCAAGTTTCAGATCAAGTTCCTCGGCAAATTCCTCTGGAAAGAGGAGATAAGATCCTGCCTTTATGATGTATTCCGGTTCAATGGTCTCGGGTTGATTCGTGCAGCCGGAAGCTGTGATAAAAAACAGGCCGAACAGAAAAAAAATAAAAATTCGAACTTGATACAGACCCGGCATCCAAGCCTTCTCCTAATATTTATGTTTAAGAAACCCTTTTCCAATAAGGGGGGAACTTTAGCATTCCGGACATTTTTTCGCAAGTTAATTTGCCGGACAATTCTTTCATGAAAAAAAGTGGCAGGCCGTCAAATGGGAGGGATTAGTTTCATTGGCAAAAAGAGGGGGTTCTGTTTTTCTGCAAACCTGTTTTGCATATCTGCACCTGGTATTGAAGCGGCAGCCGGAAGGAGGATTTTCAACAGAAGGCACCTCCCCCTTCAAAATTATCCTCTCTTTGCCCAGTTCCGGGTCAGGAATGGGAATAGCAGACAACAGGGCTTTGGTATAGGGATGGCAGGCATGGTCATATATAGTTTGTGCTTCGGCAATTTCAACAATTTTGCCCAGATACATTACTGCAATCCGATCTGAAATATGCCTGACAACGGATAAATCATGGGAAATAAAAATATAGGTCAATCCCATTTTTTCCTGGAGTTCAAGCAAGAGGTTTAAAATCTTGGACTGGACAGAGACATCCAGTGCAGATACGGGTTCATCACAGATAATGATATCCGGCTCCATGCTGACGGCCCTGGCAATACCGATTCTCTGGCGCTGGCCCCCGGAAAACTCATGGGGATATTTTGACAAAGAGTCGGGTAAAAGCCCAACCTGCTCTATCAATTTTGCAATGGTTGAATCAAGATCTGCCCCGGCCCTGTTATGGATTCGATATTTTTCCTCCAGGATCTGGCCCACGGTCTGCCTGGGATCCAGGGACTCAAATGGGTCCTGGAAAATCATCTGAAGGTTTGCCGCAAGCTTTTTTCTCTGGGTTGAGTTCAGCTTTGAAACCCTTTGACTGCATGCCGTAACTTCTCCCTGGGTGAGGTCATAGATGCCCATGATACACCGTCCCAGAGTTGTTTTGCCGCAGCCTGATTCTCCCACAATTCCTAGGGTCTCGCCTTTGTTTACCGTAAAAGAGACGTCATCCACCGCATATACCCATCCTGTGCGGCGAAGAAACACACCGCCTGTCACCGGAAAATATTTTTTTAAATTTTTAACCTCTATAATGGGCATCTTATTACCTTAATATTTTATGGTGCGGGTTCACCGCAAAAAAATTAGATCCTGTATATCATCAGCCAAACAAAAAAACAAATTCTGCTTTCCAGGACCATTTGCCTCTTTTAAGCTCTGAAAATTCTGCCTTTGTTTAAAAAATTAACGCCATAATTCCGGACCAGGGGGTAAATTTAATCCTAAAAGATTTTTTTAATTGAATTCTTAAAAAAACAAGCATAAGCTGACCTTTCTTTTTTATAAGTTACAGCAATTTTCCAGCAGATTAAAGGATGCTATTCATATGGAATCAAAAAAAGAAGTCATAATAATCGGCGGAGGCGTCATCGGTCTTGCCTGTGCCCATTACCTCATTGAAAAAGGAGCCCGTGTCAGGATCATTGAAAAGGATGGTATAGGTGATGGTGCCTCCCATGGCAACTGCGGCCTGCTCTATTTTTCAGATGTTATCCCCTTGTGCTCCCCGGGAGCTGTGGGTCAGGAAATTTACCGGACCCTTTGCGGCACCTCTCCCCTTTATATCAAACCCACACTGGATTTTAAGCGTTTGACCTGGTTATTAAAATTTGCAGCCAAGTGCCGGTCCAACACCATGGAGAGGGCAGCCACTGACAAATATGAAATACTTAAGTATTCCGATCTTCTTTTTGATAAACTTCTGGCCCTTCCAGACCTTGGATGTGATTTTGAAAAAAAAGGCATTTTAACCGTCTTTAATGACCCGAAAAAACTGGACAAATTCAAGGAAACCAATGGATTTCTTGAAACATATGACCTGGGTTACAAACGGCTTGAAAAAGACCAGGTACTGGAAATGGAACCAGCCCTGTCCCCTCGCATTGCCGGTGCCTGGTATAGTACCTTTGACTGGCATTTAAGACCGGAACTTCTCATGGAATCCTGGCGAAAACATTTGGCAAAAAAAGGATTGATCATTGAAGAACGGGCAAAGATGCTTGATTTTGAAATATCCGGCAATACCATCACCCATGTGAATACAATACAGGGAAAATTTGCAGCAGACTCCTTTATCATGGCCACGGGAGCATGGGCCCCCGGGACGGTAAGGCAACTGGGTATCCACCTGCCTGTTCAGCCCGGAAAAGGATATAGTATTACCATGGAACGGCCCGGGATATGCCCTGAAATACCCTGTGTGCTCTACGAAAAAAACATGGTGGTCACTCCATGGAAAAGCGCTTACAGGCTGGGCGGCACCATGGAATTTTCAGGGTACAGTACAAGCTTAAATTCCAAACGCATGTCAAAACTTATCAATGGTGCAGCCCAATATATGAAGGATCCCACAGGGCACCCGATAATTGAGGAATGGGCAGGATTAAGACCCATGACCTATGATGATATGCCCATCATAGACCGTTCCCCCGCCCAGGAGAACCTGGTCATCGCAACGGGCCACGGCATGCTGGGGCTGACCCTTGCAACTGGAACCGGAAAAATAGTTGCGGACATGGTATACGATGATACCCCTGATATTAATATCAGCCCCTTTGGAATCAGCCGGTTTTAATAAAAAAAAAGGGTTTTTTCACAATGGCATGTAAAAAACCCCTTTTTATAAAACAATTCTAAAACACTTATAAAAAAATTATTGAACTGTTACATTAACCGCAGCCGGCCCTTTTTGGCCGTCTTCCACATCAAATGTAACCCGGTCTCCCTCACTCAATGATTTAAAACCAGAGGCATTAATGCCCGAGTGATGTACAAATACATCCGGGCCGTCTTCTTGCTCAATAAATCCATAACCCTTTGAATCATTAAACCATTTTACAATCCCATTTGCCATTGTGACGGTCTCCTTACTTTAGGTGAATAATAGTAGTTTCAAACCTCAGGTCCTGCCACTTCAACAAATGGGTATAGCCTTTAGAACGAAACTGAAAAGCCTTTAACTACTGACTTTTTTGTATATTATTAACTTTGATCTAAAAATCAAGTATTATTTTAAAAACTTATCACTTTTTGTAAAAACAGAGTAGTCAAACCAAGTGACAAGAGGCTGTTTGCCCAATGCCCACGGCCCTTTCCAGGGGAGAAACCTTCCTGCATATTTCCTCAACCAGAGGGCATCGATCTGCGAATCTACAGCCCTTGGGCATATCCAGCAAGGAGGGGACACTCCCTTTTATGGTGGGCAAAATTGTTTTCGCTCCCTTGGCCCTTGAAGGAATGGATGTTAACAGCCCTTTTGTATAGGGATGCAAAGGATTTTTAAATAAATCTTTCACATTGGATTTTTCTGCAATTTGCCCGGCATACATCACCACCACATGGTCACAGTTTTCAGCAATAACCCCCAGGTCATGGGTGATCAGGATGACGGACATCCCTGTCTGACCCTGGATATCCCTGATCAGGTCCAGAATCTGTGCCTGGACTGTAACATCCAGTGCCGTGGTGGGTTCGTCGGCAATGAGGATATCAGGCTCACAGGCAAGGGCCATGGCAATCATTACCCGCTGTCGCATCCCCCCTGACAATTGGTGGGGATATTTTTTCATTACCTGGACCGGATCAGGAATACCCACTTTTTCAAGCATGAGAACCGCATTGGTTTCCATGGCGGACAGGGGCATCCCGGGAAAATGGAGCTGATATATTTCCACAAGTTGCCTCCCCACGGCATGGACCGGGTTCAAAGCGGTCATGGGTTCCTGAAATATCATGGATATTTTTTTCCCCCTGATTTCGTGCATCTGTTCAATGGGAAGCTCAAGAATATTTTGTTCCCGAAACCAGACCTTTCCTGCAACAATCTGGGATATGGGCTTGGGAAGCAGGCGGAGGATACTCAGGGCGGTGACAGATTTTCCACAGCCAGATTCCCCTGCAATTCCTAAAATGGTCCCCTGTTCAAGGGAAAAACTGATATCATCCACTGCATGGACACGGCCCTGCTCCGTATCAAAGGCCACCACAAGATTTTCCAGTCTTAATATGATTTCTTTGCTCTTTTCAGACTGCCTTGAATTTAATTGGTTTTCCAGCATTAATTAACAACTCCAATCTTAAATTGCTCATCCACGATGATTTCGGGTTCAAACCGGATTCCTTTTTTCATGGCATCAAGGGTTTGTTCCCGAATTTTTTTATCAATCCAGAAAAGCCCTCCCACGGTAGATGAAAAGGGATCAAACAAGCCTTCGGACATTCTGGTACCATGGAATGACGGCAAGCGCAGCCACCGCCAGAACCCGGTCCTCACATAGGGCACCATAAAGGTTGGCACATAGGCTGCAATTTCATGGATTTTGTTCTGAATAACCAGGGAGAGGTCAATGCGCTCCTGTTCATCCAGGCTGGCCCTGTATTGGTCAATCAATGCATCCAAATCCGGATCATCTGTATTGGTAATATTATTGGTCTGGGGTTTGTGGGCATTATCAGAGTGCCAGCCCTGCCAATAGGAAGGCCGCAGGTTGGTGCTCCAGCCCATCCAGGCCACATCGTGCTTTTTTTCAAGAATTTTCTTAAAGGTGGCTGTGGAGTCCAATTTTTCCAGGTCAAGCTGGATCCCCGCCTTTAGTGCATCTTCTTTGAGTACCACAAGCTGGGGCATATATTCGTCAAACCCGTAGGTAATTGTTACGGAAAATCGCTTGCCTCCTTTTAGCCAGATACCGTCGCTTCCCCGTTTCCATCCTGCATCCCCCATGAGGGACTCAACCTTTTTAATATCATAAGCCCTGGGGGTAATGGTATAATCGGTGTATTTCCCATATCCGAAAAAGGGTTGGGAAAGCCTCGAATAATCACCTCGCAGCACCTTATCAATGACTTTTTCAATGTTCATGGCATGGGCAAAGGCATAACGCAGCCTCTTGTCCTTAAAGATTTCCTTGTCAAGATTCAGCCACATCCCACGGGAAGGCCGCTGGAGATCATTGTAAAACCAGATGCGGTTCACATACCCGTTTTCAAATACCCGGGTTTGGGTTTTGTCATGCCAGTATTTCGGCAGGTTCAGGCTGAAGGCATCAATCCGGCCTTTTTTAAAATGCTCCCACTGAAGATTGAAAGCCCTGATCACCGTATAAAGGACATAATCCACATTAAGCCTGTTTTGAAAATACTTTTTTTCCCGGGCCCACCAATCATGTTTGCGTTTAAACTTGATAAACCTGCCTTTTTTAAATTCATCAATCTGGTAGGCTCCGGTATTGGGAACTATGGCCCAATTATAGTCCTGGACAAATTGGGGTCCCAGTGTATTAAAAAAATGTTCAGGAATGGGAGAAATGCCAAGTTTTAAATTCAGATCCGGCACAGCTTTGGTACTTTTTACCCCAATTGTGTAATCATCGTAGACCACGACGGATTCAATTTCCTTGGAATAATAATCGTTGTACCAGGGGGCAATGATATGCTCGGACCGCATAAATGTCAGGGTGTAGACAAAATCCCAGGCCGTGACCGGATACCCGTCGGACCATTTTGCATCCTGGTCCAGTTTGAAATACATGGTTTTTTTATCATCCCCAAATGCCCAATGGGTGGCAAGTTCTGGAATTATATTTTTTGTATTGGGATGGATATTTATCAAGGATAAATGATTGTCAAGAATAGCCCCCCGAAATGATCCGTTTGAATCCGGCCCCACCACCCTGAATGTCATGGGAAAGCTTAAAAGTGCCGATCTGATGGTACCGCCTTTTTGGGCATCCAAAGAAGCAAAAACAGGATCAGCTTGGTTGGTCAGCCAATGAACATTTTCCGGCAGTTTTTCATATACCCGTTCCCTGGTGCTTATTGCTACAGATCCGGATTCTGTTTCATTTTTTTCCTGATTTTCCTTATTATCCATATTTTTTGGCCTGTCACACCCAAGGCAGCAGATCAAAACCAGCACAATCACAAAAAGATGACGATATTGTATTAAGCGCATTTTTTCTCCATTGTTTGTCACAACACACATGCATCACCAAGGACTTTTCCTCCCATGGAACCGTATTGGCAGACCATATCAAATTCCCAAACCAATGATCAATCATTCTTTTTTTTTCATGGAAATTTAAGAATCCCTAGCCATGCCTTGACCCCATAGGCGGAATATAATAGCATGATAATCTATAGTATATTGCAGGGAGTGAGGGAGTGTAATCTAAAAATTTTCAAGGATACATAATTTTATATGGATATTGCATCTTTCATCGGTATTATTTCCGGCTTGTCATTGATAATTTCCGCCATCTTCCTTGGGGGAGATATATACAATTTCATTAATGTTCCGGGACTCATGATTGTGTTTGGGGGAACCCTTGCAACAACATTGATCACCTTCCAGTTCAGTGACGTGTTTGCAGCCTTTAAAGCAGCTTATTTTGTTTTTTCAAAGGACAAGGAAGACCCCAACGATGCAGTTGCCACAATGATACGCTTAAGCCGCATCAGCCGGAGCCAGGGCCTTTTAAATCTTGGCACCATTAAAACCAGGTCCCTGTTTTTAAAAAAAGCCTGTGGCCTGCTGTCCGACGGATCATCGGAAGAGGTTATCCGGGCAGCCCTTACCACGGAGATTAAATCCCTTCAAATGCGTCATTTTATTGTACAGGATGTGTTCCGGAAAATGGGAATTTATGCCCCGGCCTTTGGCATGCTGGGTACATTGATCGGCCTTGTCCAGATGCTCAGTAAACTCCAGGACCCGGCAAATATCGGACCTGCCATGGCCACGGCATTGTTGACCACCTTTTATGGTTCCCTATTGTCCACCCTGTTTTTTCTCCCCATAGCAGGAAAACTCAGATCCAGAACGGTTCTTGAAATCATCCACCTTGAAATTATCCGGGAAGGAGCCATATCCATTATCAACAATAACAACCCGGTTATCATCTATGAAAAATTGTCCAGCTTTATTTCATCCAGGCTGCGTAAGCCCATGAGTCAGATGGATAAAAAGCCCTAAACCCATGAAAGATACCTCCTATAACAGTTCATTTATCACCTATGACGATGATGCGACCTGGCTCATTACCTATGCGGATTTGATGACCATCTTATTGGTCTTTTTCGTTCTGCTATACTCACTTGCTTTTTTTGAAAAAGAAAAATACGAGGAAAGGGTTGAAGTCATTATGCGTCAGCTAAAACAGGACCATGAATCCAAAGGAGGCATGGAACTTTTCGACCTGTCTGCCGACATGAACCGCAAAATCAGCCTTGAAGATATAACAGGTCTTCGATCACGGGAAACGGCTTTGTTTAAAACCGCCAACAAATTTGTCCGAAAAACAGGCAAAGGGAAAAATATCACCTCCCAATTCATGGATGGAAAAATTATTCTAACCGTATCCGGAGAAACCCTGTTCAGCTCCGGCTCAGCCAGCTTGAATCCAGGGGCTTTGCCTGTTTTCAATCAAATGATTCAAATATTTGATGAGTTTCCCGAATTCATCATTAACATTAAAGGACATACGGATAGTATTCCCATTTCAACCCAGGCCTTTCCCTCCAACTGGGAATTGTCTGCCATACGGGCCACAACGGTTTTAAAATACCTGATCTCCAAGGGGATAAGCCCCCAACGCCTTACAGCCACAGGATACGGAGATATCATGCCCCGGGTTCCCAATACCACAGATGAAAACAGAGATAGGAACAGGAGGGTAGAATTTGTTCTGGAGAAAAATCAAACAAACAACTAAAGAACCCATGGAAAAAAAAGACCAGCGTGATGCCTTTCGCTACATTTTCAAAGGGGACGGTCTTCCCATGGACTTCAAACAAAAGCCGGTAAAAGTGCTCAATATAAGTGCCGGAGGCATGGCCTTTAAAGATGATGGCTTTACACAATATGATGTTGATCAGATAACTCTTTTTCTGGATATTCCAAATTATATGGGAGATACAAAATTTTCCGCTAAGTTGAGAATCCTGAATATCACCGGCAATGGAATTTGCAATTGCATTTTTGAAAATTGCGTCATTGAAGAATATGAACTGATTCACAAATATGTACTTGAACTGCAGAAAAACGAAATAAAAACCAACTCTGAAAACCAGATGAAAAACCAGCATAAAAATCGGATGAGATGATCCTTCACATTGACATGGACGCTTTTTTTGCTGCCATTGAACAAAGGGACAACCCAGACCTTAGAAACAAACCAATTATTGTGGCAGGCAATTCAAAACGAAGCGTAGTCGCAACAGCAAGTTATGAAGCCAGACAATTCGGGATTCATTCTGCCATGCCTGTTTTCCAGGCAAAACAAAAATACGACCAGATTATAATTATTCCGGGTAACCGCCGTAAATATTCAGCAGAATCCAAAAAAATAATGGGGGTTATTTCTAATTTTTCCCCCCTTGTGGAACAGGTATCCATTGATGAAGCCTATGTGGACATTAAAGGATGTGAAAAATTATTCGGCCCGCCTGCTGCCATGGCACAAAAGATCAAAGAGGCCATATTCGAAAAACTCGGTCTGACCTGTTCCATTGGGATTGCCCCTGTTAAATTTTTGGCTAAAATTGCTTCCGACATGGATAAACCCAACGGTATCACCCTTATTCCCAAGGATGAAATGGACAAGTTTATCCAAGGCCTGCCCATAGCCAGGGTGCCGGGGGTAGGAAAACAGGCCATGAAAATTATGTCTGTTTTACAAATCCACACCCTGGGAGATATTCACAAATATGATATCAGCCTGCTAAACAATAAATTCGGCAAGATGGGCACCCGGCTCTATGAGCTATCCCGGGGAAAAGACATTAGCCGTGTTGAAACTAATTATACCCGGAAATCAATTTCCAGCGAGACTACGCTTTCCACGGATATTTCAGATTTCAAAACTGCCAAACAAATATTATTAGACCTTTCCCAGGGGGTGGGCAGAGACCTGCGAAAAAAAAAGATGGTCTGCCGAAATGTTTCCATTAAGATAAAATTTTCAGACTTCACCCAGATTACCCGGAGCAAAAAAATTGATTCCTGGATAAGTTCTTCTTCTGCTATTTTCAATGAAGCCCTTTCCCTGTATGGTAAACTGACCTTGAAAAAAAAGATCAGGCTGCTGGGCGTGGGGGTTTCACATTTCATGGATAAAAATGCACCTATTCAAATGGAATTGCTCTGCCCGCCTGAAGAAAAAACAAAAAAGCAATGGGAATCCGTTGACATGGCAGTGGATTCCATCATGGAAAAATTTGGGTCTGAAATGGTAAAAAAAGCCTCTTTAAACAAACCCAAACTAAAAAGGGAGCAAGGTATGCAAATTATCAGTGTAAAAGCTATTATCAAAGGCCGGGTCCAGGGTGTTTTTTTCAGGGCTGAGACCCAGAAGGCAGCAAGGCTTCTGAATCTTAAAGGATATGTTAAAAACCTTGCCAACGGATCTGTGGAAGCCTTTTTCCAGGGAGACGAACATGGGGTAAAAAAAATGCTTGAATGGTGCAGCACAGGCCCACCTGCATCCAGGGTGGACCGTGTGATGCAAGAATCATCAGCCTTCCTTCCCTGTGACGATTTTAAAATACAATAATAGGCACCCCAAATAATTGTCCATTATCTTTTACGACATGTTCCGGGACAGATGGCGTTACCTGCAATAATGGTCTGGGTTTAAAATCCTAAATCTTCATTAACAAGAATAATTTTTATCCGGCCCTTTGAAAAACATTTTTCCGTAATGGTCCAATAATTACAGATTCTGTCCGGACTGGAACAATCATGGCAAACCCCTGTTTTTGCGCAGGGGGTTTTTTTATCCAGGTTCATTGTATTGACAGGGGCCGCATAATTTTTTATCCGGAACATGGCATCTTCAAGATCACCGCAAAGTTTATTCCTGCCGACAATCAATAAAACATTTTTAGGACCCCACATGATGGCGGCCACACGGTTCCCGATCATATCAAGGTTGACCAGATGCCCGGCTTCGGTAATGGCATTTGTCCCTGTGATAAACAGATCCACCAAAAGGGATTTACGCCGCAGTTCAAGCATTTCATCCATGGACAGACTCTTGTCAAAGGTGTTGAGCACTTCAAGGTCCTTATTATTGTTTAAGGCATGGAAAAGGCCTGTGGAGATAAAGGACATTGATCCGCCCCAGGAAACACTTTTAATATCAAGGCCGGGAATGACCTGGTCCATGGCAATATCTTTGGCAGATTCAGCAGTGTCTGCTATAAACACCTCAAAATTATTGTTTTCCAGATTCTCCTTTACTGCTTCAAGTTTCAAATTCCAATAATTGTCAATTGGGTTTTTCATATATCATCCTTATATTTAAGTATAATTTTTTTTAATATCCAAGTATACCTGTTATTCTTTTTGTCTTGCAATGATTATTTACAATTCACAATTGACGAATCCACAAAAATTTCAAAGAAATTATCTCCCCCTGCCTGAAAATCGTTTTTTTTATCCAAATACTGATTTTTTTTATACGCCGATAGTATAGTACCGGGTTTAAAAACACCAAACAAAGTTTAAAAGCCTTATCTCCTATATTTTTAATGGGTTCGCCCCTTTCAGGGCAGATCTGTTTTGCAGATTTCCCTCTTTTTACAGGCGAATAGATCTAAAAAAATTAAAAAAAAACTAAAACTTTCTATTGACTTAAATTTGAGATCTTAATATTGGATTAACTACGACATAAATCAAATTCACTAAATAACTACGATTTTCCGTCTCATTTGGTACGTAACTTCTTCCTGTCCTGGTTTTAACAGTTTTAATTTTTAAAGAAAAGCTGGCTAAACGCAACAAGCATTTTTTAAAGCTGTAATATAAAAATTTTTTAAATTGTTAATCTTAGAATCATTTTTTTATACAAAGGAGGTGGTACAGTTTTTATTATTATCTAAAATAATTAATAATTTCAACTGGTTAACTAAATAAATCCAAAGGAGATGACCGATGAGTAAAAAAGACGTTGTCGAGACCACGGAAGCCCAGATTGCAGTCCACTGGAAAGAGGAAGACTACTATTATCCTTCATCAAAATTTATTGGCCAAGCCAACCTGACAGATCCTGATATTTTTGATCGGTTCAGTTTGGACAACTTCCCGGATTATTTTACAGAATATGCAGATCTACTCACCTGGTACAAATCATGGGATGAGGTTTTAGATTCAAGCGATGCCCCCTGCTACAAGTGGTTTAAAGGAGGCAAGCTTAACGCCAGTTACAATTGTATTGACCGTCATCTTAAAGATAATAAAAACAAAACAGCCATCCACTTTGTCCCTGAACTGGAAGAAGAGAGAGTCGACCATATCACCTACCAGGAACTCTATGTCCGGGTCAATGAGTTTGCCTCCCTTCTCAAAAATTTTGCAGGATTAAAACGGGGAGACAGGGTCACCATCCACATGCCCATGTCAGCGGAACTTCCCATTACCATGCTGGCCTGTGCAAGGCTTGGTGTAATTCATTCGGTTGTATTCGGCGGATTCTCAGCCTCTGCCTGTGCAGATCGAATCGTGGATTCCAATTCACGGGTTTTGCTGACCATGGATGCCTATTACCGGGCAGGAAAGCTTCTCAATCATAAACAACATGCCGATGAGGCCGTAAAAATATCAGCAGAAAACGGCCAGGTAGTGGACAAGGTGCTAATCTGGCAGCGCTATCCAGGCAAATATTCCGCAGATACCCCCATGGTTGACGGACGGGATGTTTTTGTCAACGAAGAGTTAAAAAATCATTATGGTGCACGCATTGAGCCCGAACAAATGCTTTCCGAAGATCCGCTGTTTTTAATGTATACCAGCGGCACCACAGGAAAACCCAAGGGCTGCCAGCACGGCACTGGCGGATATCTTGCCTATGTGACGGCCATGTCCAAATATATCCAGGATATTCACCCGGAAGATGTATATTGGTGTATGGCTGATATCGGCTGGATCACGGGCCATTCCTTCATCGTATACGGACCCCTTGCCCTGTGTGCCTCTTCTGTTATTTTCGAGGGAGTCCCCACCTATCCCGATGCAGGCCGCTCCTGGAGGATTGCCCAGGAACTGGATGTTAATATTTTCCACACAGCCCCAACTGCCATCCGTGCCTTAAGAAAACTGGGACCGGAAGAACCAGCAAAATACAATTACCATTTCAAACATATGACCACGGTGGGAGAACCCATCGAACCGGCAGTCTGGAAATGGTATGAATCAGCCGTGGGCAAGGGAGAAGCCATTATTGTAGATACCTATTGGCAGACGGAAACCGGTGGTTTTCTCTGCAGTACGGTACCCGGCATCAAACCCATGAAACCGGGCAGTGCAGGTCCGGGTGTTCCCGGAATCCATCCCTTTATCCTGGATGATGAAGGCAAGGAGATCAATGAAGTCGGTATTGCCGGCAATATCTGCATCCAAAATCCCTGGCCGGGCATGTTCCAGACCATCTGGGGCGACCGCCAGAGATTTGTGGATACCTATTTTGCAGATATCTGTAGGGATCCCAAAAGCAAGGACTGGAGAGACTGGCCCTATCTGGCCGGCGATGCCGCCACCATGGCTGAAGACGGCTATTACCGGGTCCTTGGCAGGATTGATGATGTTATCAATGTGTCCGGTCACAGACTTGGCACCAAAGAGCTTGAGTCAGCCTCCCTTGTGGTGGATGAAGTAGCAGAAGCGGCTGTTGTGCCCGTTGCCCATGAGATCAAAGGCAAGGAGCCTGATCTTTATATCGCTCTTAAAACAGGGGTTGAACCCACTGAAGCTTTGGCACAAAAAATTTCCGATGCTATTTGTGAACAGATCGGAAGAATTGCCAAACCCAGAAAGGTGTGGCTGGTACCGGATATGCCCAAAACCAGGTCCGGCAAGATCATGAGACGGGTACTCGGCGCCATTTCCAACAAAAGCGACGTGGGCAATGTCATGACCCTGGCCAATCCGGAAGTGGTAGAAGAAATAAGAACCATGGTTCAAGACAAATAATTGCTGCTGCCCTAATTTTAGGAGAAAGATATGTCCAACTTGTATGCTGAAGCCCATGAACAATCCCTCCAGGACCCGGAAGGGTTCTGGGGGCCCATTGCAGAGGACTGTTTCTGGTATAAAAAATGGGACAAGGTTCTTGATGATTCCAATAAGCCCTTTTACCGCTGGTTTTCCGGCGCCCAGACCAACACCTGCTATAATGCCGTGGATCTCCATGTGGAGAACGGTCTTGGGGACCAGGACGCCATTATCTATGACAGCCCGGTCACCGATACCATTAAAAAATACACCTATAACGACCTAAAAGAGCAGGTCTCCCTGTTTGCGGGAGCCCTGGCTGCCAAGGGAGTAACCAAGGGAGACAGGGTACTGATATACATGCCCATGATCCCGGAAGCAGTATTTGCCATGCTGGCATGTGCCAGAATCGGTGCGGTCCATTCAGTTGTCTTTGGCGGATTTGCCCCCAATGAATTGGCAACAAGGATCAATGATGCAAAACCAAAGGTGATTGTATCGGCCTCCTGCGGAATAGAGGTGGCCCGGATCATTGAGTACAAGCCTCTTTTGGATGAAGCCATTGATCTTTCCAAAGAAAAACCCGGCGCCTGTATCATCCTCCAGCGGCCCCAGGCAAAGGCATCTATGATAGATGGCCGGGATTTTGACTGGGCTGATGTAATTTACCAGGCAACTCCCCATGATTGCGTACCCGTAGCGGCCACAGATCCTCTGTATATTCTCTACACTTCCGGCACCACGGGTGAACCAAAGGGAATTGTCAGGGACAACGGAGGCCATCTGGTGGCATTGAAATGGAGTATGAGTGCCATCTATGGAGTAAACCAGGGGGATGTCTATTGGGCAGCCTCGGACATCGGATGGGTGGTGGGCCATTCCTATATTGTATATGGCCCACTTTTCAAGGGATGCACCACCATCGTATTTGAAGGAAAACCCGTTGGCACACCCGATGCCTCAGTGTTCTGGAGAGTCATTGCCCAGCACAAGGTAAAAACCATGTTTACGGCTCCCACGGCCTTCAGGGCCATAAAAAGAGAAGACCCTGGTGCCAAGATGATGAAGGATTTTGACCTTTCCGAATTTAAATATCTGTTTCTGGCAGGGGAACGAACCGATCCGGACACCCTGTTCTGGGCAGAAAACAGTCTTAAAATACCGGTAATAGACCATTGGTGGCAGACGGAAACAGGCTGGGCCATTGCCGCAAACTGCGTTGGCATCCATCAGTTTGAAGTAAAACCCGGTTCTCCCACCAAGGCGGCCCCGGGCTGGAACATGGCTGTTTTAGATGGGGAAGGCAAGCCGGTTAAAAAGGGAGATATTGGTGCCATCGTAGCCAAACTGCCCCTGCCACCGGGCACCCTGCCCACCCTGTGGAAAAATGATGAACGGTATGTGTCTGCCTATCTGTCAGTCTTCCCGGGATATTATGAAACCTCCGATGCCGGGTATATTGATGAAGAAGGTTATATTTTCGTCATGGCAAGAACCGACGACATCATTAACGTGGCCGGCCACAGACTGTCCACCGGCGGCATGGAAGAGGTCATAGCCGGGCACCCGGATGTGGCTGAATGTGCTGTCATGGGAGTTGAAGACCAGCTCAAAGGCCAGATTCCCCTTGGAATGATGGTGCTCAACGCTGGTGCTGACAGGGATCATGACGAGGTGGTCAAGGAAGTGATCCAAAGGGTCCGTGAGCAAATAGGACCTGTGGCCGCTTTTAAAACCGCCACCGTGGTCAAGCGGCTTCCCAAAACAAGATCCGGAAAAATCCTGAGGGGAACCATGCGGTCCATTGCAGATCAAAAAGAATATAAAGTACCTGCAACAATAGATGATTATGCCATTTTGGATGAAATAGAAGCATCCTTGAGTAAGATCGGATACGGTAAAAAAGCATGAGTGCATTAATATGAATTTATATAATTACGAGGAGGTGGTGTGGTATGCCCTAATTGTACCTGTCAAGATGTTAATTACAGGAAAATCCGATCAACTCAATAAAAGATGATTTAGGAGGGAAAAATTTATGGATTCAAAAGTAATGTGGGTTTGGGGATTATTGATAGTGTACATAATTTATTGTTTCTGGTGGGGTTTAAAAGGCTTTTTCACAGAAAAAACCGCATCCGGATACGGGATTGCAGGACGTTCCATTCCCTTTATAGCATTTTTAATGGCAGCCACGGCAGCCTCTTTTTCCGGCTGGACATTTGTCGGGCATCCTGGTTTGATCTGGAAGGTTGGGCTGGTATATGCCTTCGCCTCCTTCTATGTTTTGACCATTCCCATTACAGGTGCCTTTTTTGCCAAAAGAAACTGGCTCATGGGTAAACGCTACGGGTTTATAACACCGGGTGATATGTTTGCATATTACTATAATAATGAACTGGTTCGCTGGCTCACTGTTCTGGCAGCCCTTTTATATTCAATATTTTATTCGGGTATCCAGCTCATTGCCGCATCAAAACTATTTTACTGGGTGGCGGGCGTGCCACCGACAATCGGTCTTATTTTCATGGCCTTTATCGTATGGTTCTATGTGGTAACAGGAGGGCTTAAAGCAAGCACCTGGGTAGGTGTTCTCCAGTTTCTGCTCCTGGTCGGCGGTATTATGCTCCTGGGCTTTTATGTTGTTACCTCGGACATGATCGGCGGATGGTCCGGCATGTCGGCCTCTTTAAAAACCCTTGATCCTAAATTAAGCCAGGTACCAGGGCTTATCCACTTTGGAATCGGCGGCGGATGGACGGCGGTGATGATTCTGACCTATATGTTTGCCCTCATGGGCATTCAGTCATCCCCTGCTTTTATTCTCTGGAACTTTGGTATTAAATCTCCCAAACCCCTTGCATGGCAGCAGGTTTTCATGTCAACATTTGTTGTTGGTGTCTGCTTGTTTTTCTTTTCTGCTTTCCAGGGAATGGGTGCTAAAATACTCGAGCTGGGCGGACAAATGGTTATCGCCAATAACGGTGATGTTGTG
>DAOWDR010000734.1 GCA_030638935.1 Desulfobacteraceae bacterium
CATGCATGATAACATGTTGGGAAGGCCGGAGATTAAGAAATATCCATGACAAGTTTCATTCCTTTGTAAACTTCGGCAATTCTGTCTTTGGTAAGGCTGCCAATCATTTCTTTAAGGCTGAATTTATCCACAGTTTTTATCTGTGTCATATTAACCACTGACCTTTTGGAAAGATTTGCTTCTCCTTTCCCCAGGATCACATTGCCTGGCAGTTCACCAAATTTCAAAGTTGACGTAATTGCCACCACGATAACCGTGTTCAATTTGCTGTCATTCAGCAAATCATTTTGAATATCTTGAAGAGGCATGGAATGAGTTTCAAAGGAGAAAACAACAAAATGAGTAAATATCATCATGTAAAAGATTTAAGGTTTACAAAAAAACATTTGATAATCAAAATTGACGGTGAAGAGAAGACCTTTAATCTAAATGAAATTTCAAAAGCATTACAAAATGCATCTGATGTGGAAAAAACGACCTACACAGTACCCCAGTCAGGATATGGCATACATTGGCCTTTGCTGGATGCAGATATTTCTATTGATGGGTTATTAGGAAATATTAACAAGCCCGAATTGCTAAAATTAAAGGCATTACAAACGATGTATCGGGTTAAACTGACACATCCCATTGAGTCTTGGCCTTTCTGCGGATATCAGTCACGGTCTAAATTTAAATGAATTTTAATCGCAGTATCAACATTATTCACCAGCTCACTATTCAATCGTCCAATCGGTTTTATCAATCTTATTTTATCCAAAGTCCGAATCTGGTCAGCTTTCCCTTTAGAGTTTTTTTTCAACTTGCTGGTTTCCTTTGGAAGATAAATTTCAAAAGGATATATTTTCGTCAGATTTTTTGATGTAACCGGTATTATAGTCACGGTTCCTGAATATTTATTGCATAGATCATTGGATACAACAATCACAGGCCTGGTTTTTGCTATTTCCTTGCCTATCACGGGATCAAGTGCTGCCAGAAATATTTCTCCCCGTTTAATATTCATCCCAGCCCTCGATATCGATGGCCTCAAATTCTTTCGTTATTTCCAATCCTTCATTTTTTGTTGCCAGATATCCTTCCCCAAGGGATGCCTCAATTTTCTTGTCTTTCAGCTGTCTAATTCGCAGCTTTATAGCTTCAGCAATAAACTGGCTTCTTTTGCGCGGGGCTGCAAATTGATTCAATTCTTCAGTTATGGAAGAAGGAAGCGTAATGTTTAATCTGACCATTTCAGTGCTCATAATAGCTCCTTAAGTTCTTATACTCAATATAATATGCATAACAAAACGCATTGTCAAACACACTTTCAAAGATCCTTACCAGCCTCACTGCCGAAGATTCTTTTGAATAGGGCGAATACGTGAGACTGCGGCAATCCTGGGAGATAAAGGATTAATGGAGCAGATACTGCGCTCCAAAAACATTCAACCGTCTGCACCCTGACATCAAAAAACAGCTCAAATCAAGATTCAGAACGCTATACGACACCCCGCAGAAGGGAAAAGCGTGCAGGATGAACTAATCGACTTAAGATCTTTAAGAATGAAACGCTACCGTGCAATCTATCAAATTGACGATAACAGCAAAACCATTATTATCTATGCCATTGGACACCGCAGGGATATCTATGAGATCATTACAAAGCTGACCCGTTAGGGCAGCCGTTTGCTGTTTACCGCATTATCCAGACCGAGAAGAAGGTTTGATCAGGTTCTCTATTCCGGGGTTGTTCCACTTTCAATATAGGCATAGGCGCTGTGGTTATGAATGGATTCAAAATTTTCTGCGCTCACGGAAAACCAGGTGATATTTTCATCCTCCATTAAAGCCTTTGCCACGTCCCTGGCAATGTCTTCTACAAACTTTGGATTGTTGTAGGCCTTTTCCGTGACAAATTTTTCATCTTCTCTTTTGAGTACGGAAAAAATATCACAGGAGGCTGATTTTTCAACTATATCAACAATATTTTCAATCCAGATGAGCTTTTTAAACCGGGTGTTCACCAAAACCTCACCCCTCTGATTATGGGCGCCGTACTCACTGATTTCCTTTGAACAGGGACAAACCGATGTGACTGGAACAGCCACTTTTAATACAATATCTGTATTATTATTTGCATCGGATGAACCAAATATGGAACAGGTATAATCCATGAGTCCCTTGGCACCAATACGGGGAGATACTTTTTCAATGAAATAGGGAAATGTAATTTCAATGTGGGAGGATTCAGCACCCAGAATCTTTTTCATATCCCCGAGGATCGTTGTTAAAGACTCAAGGGATACCTGGGTTCTGGATGAATGCAAAATCTCCACAAAACGGCTCATATGCGTCCCCTTGCACTGATGGGGCAGGTCTACATACATACCGATCTGGGCCACTGTGGATTGAATCCCCTTTGTTTTATCCATGACTTTTACAGGATATTTAAGCCCTTTAATGCCAACTTTATCTATGGGAATTTTTCTGAAATCGGGTTGATTCTGGGTGTCAATCATTTTCAATCTCTAAAAGATAGTCAGATGCAACATTGCCCATTGCCCTGAATATATTGCCTTTTATATGGTTATTTTGTTTATACAATTTTTCAAGCATCTGCCTGATTTCACCTCTTTTTGTCTCATTTGCACTGGGGCAATTATTGACAAATTCCGGAAGCCCAAGCATTGTTGAGAATGCAGCAATTTCTTTTTTTTCAACATATGCCAGTGGCCGGATTATATCAAGCTTGTCATTAAAAAAAGATTGTCTGGGTTTCATAGTACTAATTTTTCCGGCATAAAACATATTGAGAAACAAGGTTTCAATAATATCATCTTTATTATGCCCCAGGGCAATCTTTTTACAGCCTAGTTCTTTTGCAATTTCAAACAATCGGTTTCGTCTCAGCCTTGCACATAAAAAACAAGGATTTTCCCTGTTTTCTTTTGAGTGTGCCCTCACACCATAATCTGTATATTCAACCCGCAAAGGATAGAAATTTGTCCCCACATAACCTTCAAGTTCTTTTACAAATGAGTCTTCAAACCCTGGTTCTACATGGACAGGGATAATGTCAAATTTTACGGGAGCTCTTTTTTGCAAGGAGAATAGAACCTGTAAAAGCGTCAGGCTGTCATTGCCGCCGGAAACTCCTATAAGTATCCTGTCTTTATCGGCAATCATGGCCCAGTCACTAATGGCCTTTCCAACAGCATGACGCACTTTTTTTTTCAGGCTGGTTCTCAACCCTTTTTATTTATTTTCCGGTTTTTCTTTTCTTACGGCGACAACCCTTCCTGCGGCAATCTCTCTTAAAACCGTAACAACATCTTCATTGTTTGATGATTTTACAAGCAGCTCTGCACCTTCCCGAACCTGACGGATCCGTTTGGCCGCCAGATGAACAAGGGTAAATCGGTTATCAACATTTTTTAAACAATCTTCTATGGTTACTCTTGCCAAAATAATTTCCTCCAAATTTATCTAAAGAATATCGATTATCTCATATACTCTTTTTCCGCCCGGGGCCTGTAAGACAGCTTCGTCCCCAGGAACTTTTCCAATTAATGCACTGCCAAGGGGAGAGGTTACAGAAATCTTACCCTTCCGAATATCAGCTTCATCAGCACCCACGATCATGTATTCCACTTCTTCTTCAGAATCTAGATTTTCAACCAAAACACGGGTTGCAAATCGGACAACATCCTTACCAACTGTCGAAGGATCTATGACTTTTGCATTGCCCAGCTTATAACCAATTTCCCCGATACGCCCTTCAATAAAAGACTGTCTCTCTTTGGCAGCATGGTATTCTGCATTTTCTGAAAGATCACCGTGGGCCCTTGCCGTTTCAATGGCTTTGATGTTTTCAGGACGCTCAATGGTTTTCAATCGTTCCAAATCTTTTTTTAAGGCCTCATAGCCTTCTGTGGTTATGGGTATTTGCTCCAAAATTACAATTCACTCCGTTTATAAAAATAATTGGGTTATAGACCAGATTACTGATCCGGATACACCACCATCCCTAGGTTACAATAGCCAGGTTAGAATCCCTTATCTGCCTGGGTCTCTTTGTCGTTTTTTGCTGGGAAAAAAAATCCGAGTGATAGGACAGGTCCGGAAACGACGTATATTAAAAACACCACAAACAATAAAACATAGGGTTCCGTGGCAATCCCCACAAAAATCAAGATCAGTCCCACCAATTTATTGAATGTCATGCTCTTAAAAAGAGAAACATTTTTAAAGCTTATGTAACGGAAGGAACTGACCATACAAAAAGAAAGCGCAAACATCATCACAAGCATGATCACTTTGTACGGTTCAGGACTGATTTCCAGACGGGAAAAAAACAGGACAACAGAAACATTCATTGCCGCAGCC
>DAOWDR010000243.1 GCA_030638935.1 Desulfobacteraceae bacterium
AACCGGCTGCTTGTGCTTACCTCGGTATTCTTTTCCCCAGGACGCCTTTATCAAATCACTAACTTCTTGAAGATCTCCGTCAAATCTCCTTATCTCGACCATCTCTCCTCCCTTGGACACTCTGTTATCTACCCTTAAAAACAGGGTCTCTTTTTTCCATAAACGCTGTAACCGCCTCCATCAGGTCATCAGAAGGAAGAGCGGCAGCATTTTGCTGGGCAACATAGTCAAGCCCGGCATGCACGCCGTAGTCCCTGCTGTAATTGATCACCTCCTTTACCCCCTGAACGGTCAGGGGCGCACAGGATGAGATCTGGCTGGCAAGTTGGCCGGCCTCATCCAGAAGGGCCTCCTTATCCCTGCAAACACGGGTGACAAAGCCCATGTTTAAAGCTTCCTCTGCTGTAAAATCGCGGCCTGTAAGGGCAAGTTCCCTGAACCAGCCATGGCCAATAATATGGGGAAGGCGTTGCAGCGTCCCCAGGTCTGCCACGATGGCAATACGGGTTTCCCGTATGCTGAACACAGCATCGTTACAGGCTATCCTGATATCACAGGCGCTTAAAAGGTCAACCCCGCTGCCGATGCAATAGCCGTTTATGGCAGCGATCACCGGCTTTCTGCATTTTTCAATGCAGTTATTGCTTTGTTGCAGTTCATGAATCTTTTGCTTAAAGGTTTCCCTGTCGTCAGCGCCCTTGCCGGTCAACATGGAACCGGCCTCCATAAGGTCCAGACCTGTTGTAAAATGTTTCCCTTTGGCACAAATCACCACAACCCGCACATCAGGGTCCTGATCCAGTTTTTTAAAATGGTTTGTCAATTGCTCGAAAAAAGCAAGCCCCATGGCATTGAGTTTTTCCGGACAATCCAGAGTTAGCCATGCTACATGGCCTTTTATCTCAAGTTTGAAAGATTTTTTTGTGCTCATCAAGGCTCCTTCCTTTAAATACAGGTGATCAGTTTCTTAATCCAAGGTATCCTTTCACCCGGTAAAAAAAAATTAATAGTTTGTGAAACCCTTTTGGCAAAGTATACGAATCTATTATTACCGGAATCGAAAGAGATCCCCAATACATCACCGGAGGACCAAGATCTTCCAATGGAAGTTTTTGGGTCTGCAATTTCCTGCAATAGCCAGCATCCACAACAAGGAATCCGTATCGTGATGGTGGTGTTTCCCAGGTTCGGGTCATGGTCCGGGTTATCAGTTTTGAATACACGTTACCACCTCGACAATTTGAAGCAATCGAAATAGTGGAAAGGTCTATGCATTTTCCAGAATCAAGGCGCATAATTCGATCATAAGCATCGGCAAAGAGATACACACTCTGATTGTCTCCCCTGGGGCTTTCCAGGGAGCCGGAAAGCTGAAATTCAGCAGCTGTATAATCAAGCCGCCGGGCATGGCAGAGAGTCGGAAAATCATTTTTTTGCATTCGACGTCTTTCTGGTGGATATACAATCCGAAGAACTCCGGAAAGGGTATCTTCCAATTTGGGACTGGAGCATGCTTCATTAAGGACCGCAACAAATTCCATCTTCTTGTATCCATCAAAAGCATCAATTCGTAAGTTGTCAGACCCAGGTAAGTATCCAGCCTCTGAAAACACATCATATTCGAGACGTTCACATTGCTGCCAGAGTTCATGATCTTCTTGATGTACCACTTTAACACCAGCATTGAATTTTTTTAAAACCAACCCGGCCATGGGGCTATTTCCCTTCCAGAATTTTACCGTTTTTAATGTAATATACCTGCGGGATACTTAGTCCATTAAAACCGTGCATCTCTGTGTTCATTACATAATCAAGGGTATAAGCGCCAGTATTTGACAGGTAAATTCGGCTGCTTTGTCTGGGTATTCTGTGATCCACAGCTAATTGAGGCAGCATGACTTCTTCAGCAATCACATCGGTTCCTGCGCAGGTTGAGCCAATAATGCGGTATGGCCGCAGGTCTCCACTGCCGGGGGCTTCAACAGGATAGTAAAAATCGTAATTGCTTTCGACAATTTCTATAAGCCCTCCAAATACGGAAAGATCCACGGCTGCCCGGG
>DAOWDR010000233.1 GCA_030638935.1 Desulfobacteraceae bacterium
CATCAGCCATCGAAAAACCACCATTGAAAATGCTCATAAAATAATTGTCCTGGGCGAGAATGGGATTTCATATCAGGGAGCGGCAAAGGGCTTTATCCATGAATCCTGAAATTGCAGTAATTGACAGTGGAGTTAACCCAGGCCATTCCCATGTGCAGGGTGTGTCCGGCGGACATGGGTATCTATTGAATTCAAAAGGGCAGATTTTAAAAGTTGATGATTATATGGATGGGATCGGTCATGGCACGGCAATTTGCGGCATTTTACGGCAAAAGGCGCCCTTTGCCGGTCTCTATGCCATAAAAATTTTTCAGCAGGAGCTGAATGCATCAGCGCTTAGCCTGATCGAAGCCATGAAATGGGCCATTGAAAACCGGTTTAAAATTATCCATTTAAGCCTTGGCGTGGAAGATGAAAGTATTGCCCGTGATTTGGAGCCGTTGTGTCAACAAGCCCATGATAAAAAGATATTGATTTTGGCATCGGCAAAAGGACCTGACCATAGAATTTTTCCTGCGTTTTTTCAAAGTGTTATCGGTGTGTATTGGAACCATGACTGTGAAAAAGATGACATGGTATTTCATCCGGATGCAAGGATTGAATTCGGTGCCCATGGCTGGCCAAGGGCGATCCCCGGAATGCCCAGAGAGCAAAATTTCAGCGGCAACAGTTTTGCTGTTGCCCATGTTACGGCCAGGGCGTCTCAATGGGTGAAAAAATTTCCCGATAAAGATCTTGCCTGGATAAAGGGGCAATTGGCCAAAGAGGCAAAAATACAGATATTAGAAAGGATCATCCCATGAAACCACCTGAAATTAAAGTTGGAAAAACAACCATCGGAAACATTGTGGACATTCTATCGGATCAATTTGGTGATAAAACAGCAGTGGAATATAAATCACTTGACCTGAAATTGGATTTTTCTTCATTTAAAGCGGTTTGTGATGGTGTGGCAAAAGGGCTGATGGCCCTTGGTGTTGAAAAGGGAGAGAAAATAGCCATCTGGGCCAATAATCTGCCGGAATGGGTATATACACAATATGGCAGTGCAAGAATGGGTGCCGTGCTTGTCACCGTGAATACCGGGTATAAAAGTGCAGAACTTGAATATCTTCATATTATCAACAAGATCTGCCCGGCGTTAAAAAAGAGTGAACCCGGGACATTTGAATCCAGGAAATTGCCGTTTTTGCAAAGAACGGATATCATTCTATAAAATCCCAAGGCATGTCTTCTTTGTGGATGACTACCCCTGTACGGCCAGCGGTAAAATTCAGAAGTACACGCTCAGGGATCAAGCGGCATTGCAGTTGGGGATAGCCGGATAGCATTCCAAATTACATGATATTTCCAGGTTCTATTCTTAGGCTTGAATTACTTCATGTTTTCCGCCCAGGGCCACCATGACGGCAGATACAATGTCAGGCTTGATCTGAAAATGTAGTTACCTTCCCGGATTAAAAATGCGTTTTCTTCTGTTTTTTCTTCCACTTTAAAATAAAAATTCAATTGATTTTCTTCATCTTCTTCTCTTCTTCTTGAAGTATTTTTTCACAGGCACAATCATGTCTTTAATTATGGATTCTATCTGGAGGCATATTGTGGATGAAAAAAACACAAAAGAAAAAATGTCGTCATTGCAGGCAGTTATTTGTGCCGGATCACCGAAACAGGGTAAAACAGGATTATTGTAAAAAAACTCCTTGTCGAAAAGCAAGCAAAGCTGCCAGTCAAAAAAAATGGCTGAGCAAACCAGAAAATCAAAATTATTTTCGCAGTCCTGACAATGTAGAACGGATTCAAAAATGGAGAGAGGCCACCCCGGAATATTGGAAACGGACAAAGCGCTCAACTACGTTACAAGATCTCTTAACGCCACAACCCACTGAAAACGAAGAAGATAACAGTCGAATTGATGCACAGCCCCAAAAACATGCGTTACAAGATCTCTTAATGGCGCAATCTCCTGTTATTATAGGGCTAATCTATAATTTAACCGGTTCTGCGTTACAAGATGACATCGCTAACACCCTCCTTCGTATGCAACAATTCGGGCAGGAGATTTTATTTTCTCAAACCCAAAATCAAGGAGGAGGCCATGATTGTAAAAAGTCCAATTTTAAAACAAAGAATTCGGAAGATACCCAACAGCTTCAGTTGGGTCGATCACCGGCTGGTTAGGCAAAGGTATATTGAATCATGCACCCATGAGCAGTCAGCCCTGTATTTGTTTTTGATCTGTGTATCCGATGACAAAGGCTTAAGCTATTATTCGGACAAATCCATTATAAAAAAGCTGGATATGGATATGCAGACTTTGAAAGAAGCCAGATCCGGCTTGGTAAAAAACAACTTGATCGCATGGCAACGACCCATCTACCAGGTTCTCAGCCTTGAGCCTATCGTCAACACCCGCAGTTCAGGACAGATGATGAGTCTGTCGGATATCCTGAACAATGCCGTGGGAGGTGGCCAATGATTGATTATGAAACCTATGTGCGGATCAGAAATTATTTTACCCAAGATTACTTAAAATACAGCCAGATAGCCAACAAACTGGGATTGG
>DAOWDR010000351.1 GCA_030638935.1 Desulfobacteraceae bacterium
CCTGTTGTGACGGCGCCCATATGACAAGCCCCCAGGCCAAAGGCATGGTCCAGTGCATGGAAGGGGCTCTGGAATCGGCCCAATGCCATATTAAAGAAATTGACTATATCAATGCCCATGCCACGGGCACCCGCATGGGAGATCTGGCCGAAGCCCGGGCCATTGCCATGCTCGGGAATCACAAGATCCCGGTAAGCGCCACCAAGGGGTATACCGGCCACACCCTGGCGGCAAGCGGGGTGATGGAAGCCATTTTCTGCCTTCAGATGATGGCCCGCAGCCTGATCATCCCCACCCGGAACCTTGACATTATTGACCCTGCCTGTGCCGGGATTTCCCATGTCCAAAAAATCGTTGAAAAACCCCTTGATACAATCATGACCAGTAATTTTGCCTTTGGGGGAATCAATGCCACCCTTATATTAAAAAAATATCAGGATAAAAAGGAGCTTTTATGAGCAAGATATCAAGTGATTCCATGGAAACCGCCCTTGTAACCGGTGCCAGCCGCGGAATCGGCCGGGCCATTGCCATAAGCCTGGCCGCCTCGGGCAGATTTGTCTATCTCAATTACCAGTCAAACCACGAAATTGCCCAACAAACCCTTGACCAGATCAAGGAAGAGGGGGGAGACGGGTCCCTGCTGCCCTTTGACGTCACAGACAAACAAGCTGCTGAAGCTGCCATTGGAAAAATCATCACAGAAAAAGGAAAGCTGGAAATCCTGGTAAACAATGCCGGCATCCGGGATGACATGCTAATGGTATGGATGAAAGAAGAAAACTGGCAACGGGTTTTGGATACAAACCTCACCGGTTTTTTTAATGTGACACGGCTGGTGGTAAAGAACATGCTGCCCAAACGGTATGGCCGGATCATCAACATATCCTCCACCTCGGGCCAGGCAGGCCAGGCAGGCCAGGTCAATTATTCGGCATCCAAGGCAGGCCTCATCGGTGCCACCATGGCCCTTGCTAAAGAGATTGCCAAACGGAACATCACGGTGAATGCCGTGGCCCCGGGATTCATTGAAACAGAAATGGTGGAGGGGCTGCCCCTGGACCAGATTACCCAATCCATTCCGGCCGGCCGCCTGGGCCAACCCGAAGAAGTGGCAGACGCCGTTCTTTTCCTGTGCTCACGAAGGGCTGCCTATATTACCGGCCAGGTGCTGGGCATTAACGGCGGTATCTGTTAATGGCCCCCAGCTTGAGAAGAGCAGCCATAACCGGCATGGGCATTGTCTCATGCCTTGGAACTGACCTTGCCACGGTCACCACGGGTCTGAAAAAAGGCCAATCCGGTATTGTATTTGATGAACAGAGAAAGAATCTGGGATTTAAATCTCCCCTGACATCATTGGTACCTGAGATTTGTCCCAAAGAGATGAATCTGAGCCGAAAAACCATGCGAACCATGTGCGAGCCCGCTCTTTTCTCCATTGCAGCAGCACAAAAAGCCGTGGCCGATGCAGGACTTTCAACGGATCTTATACAAAGCGACCGGTGCGGGGTGATCTTCGGAAATGACAGCACCATCAAAGCCGGGGTTGAATCCATAGACATTGCAAGACAATACAATGAGACCCATTATATTGGGTCCGGCTATATTTTCCGCACCATGAACTCCACCATCACCATGAACCTTGCCGCTTACTTTGGCACCCAGGGGGCCAACTGGACCATGAGTGCGGCCTGCGCCAGCGGTGCCCATGTGATCGGCCAGGCCCTGATGCTGATCAGAAGCGGGATGCAGGATATTATCATTGCCGGCGGCGCCCAGGAAACCAATTGGATGTCCATGGCAAGTTTTGATGCCCTGAATGCATTTTCATCCTCAACCAATACACCGGAAAGAGCATCCAGGCCCTTTGACAGGGATAGGAACGGATTGGTCCCGGGCGGGGGTGGTGCCTCCATTATCATTGAAGACCTGGACCACGCCCTGGCCCGGGGAGCAACTATTTACGGGATTGTTGAGGGTTATGGATTTTCCTCTGGTATTGGCAAAACCCTGTCCGAACCCTCTGCCAAAGGCTCTGTCAAAGCCATGGAGAATGCACTAAAGGATGCTGACATCCTCCCTGGCAAAATAGATTATATCAATGCCCATGCCACCTCCACCCTGGCAGGGGACCTGGCAGAGGCCACGGCCATCCACAACCTGTTCGGCTCAAAAACGCCGGTATCCTCCACCAAATCCATGACCGGTCATGAATGCTGGATGTCCGGTGTAAGTGAGGTTATTTATACCATTCTCATGGCCAAAAACAATTTTATTGCCCCCAACATCAATTTTACAAGGCTCAGTGATGATAGTCCCCCCATCCATGTGGTTTCCAGGGCAAGAGAGGCCCAAATCCATTGGGCCCTGTCCAATTCCTTTGGCTTTGGCGGCACCAA
>DAOWDR010000040.1 GCA_030638935.1 Desulfobacteraceae bacterium
CAGCAGTGCACGCTTTCATTTTTCCGATATTATCGGATCAAACCCGGAGATGCGCAATGCAGTGCGGATTGCCATGATGTCATCCAACTCTCCCTCTCCTATAATGATCTATGGCCGGACCGGCACGGGAAAAGAATTGTTTGCTCAGTCTATCCACAATCACAGTTCAAGAAAAAAGAAACCATTCATTCCCATAAACTGTGCTGCAATTCCGGAAACTCTTTTGGAAGGAATCCTTTTCGGGACCTCAAAGGGTGCTTTTACAGGGGCCATTAATAAAAGAGGTCTTTTTGAGCAGGCCAACGGGGGCACAATTTTTTTAGATGAGCTGGATTCAATGCCCCTAACACTTCAGGCCAAACTTTTAAGGGTGATTCAGGAGAAAAAGGTCAGGAAGCTTGGTTCTTTAAGAGAGATTGATCTGGATATGAAAATTATATCTTCCGTGGGCCAGCCGCCCCTGGAAATTATCCAGGAGGGCGCCCTAAGAATGGATCTGTTTTACAGAATGGGGGTGGTTTTCATTATGCTTCCGCCTTTAAGGGAGCGGAAGGACGAATTAGATGAGCTGGTCCGGTATTTTATCGCAGAATATAATCAAACCTTAAATGTCCAGGTGTTAAATGTTTCCAAGGCTGTATTTGATTTGTTCAGTGATTATCACTGGCCCGGGAACGTTCGGGAACTCAAGCATGTGATTGAAGCCGCAATGAATATGGTGTCCGGAGGCAGAACCATTCGGCTTAAACATCTGCCCCCCCATATTTTTACCTTTGCGAAAAAAGATTTTTCAAACGTCCTTGAAATTAAAAAATCCCAATCCCATGCCCAAAATTCCTTTTCTTCGGACCTGTCCCAAACCCAGGCTGCAAGCGAAAGACAGATTATCCGCAATGCTTTGGGGAAAAGTTATGGAAATGCGGCAAAAGCCGCAAGGAGCTTGGGTATATCTCCCCAATCCTTCCATTATAAGCTCAAAAAACATGGGTTGAAACGGAAAGATTTTGCATCTGGGGCCGGTGCAAAAATAGTGTAAAAGGTGTAAAATTTTTTACAGTAAAAACAAAAAAAATTGAACTTTTATTATATTTTCGGACTGCCATGGGAAGAAATCCTATTTTTTTATATTATATTATAGTTAAAAAATAGCCAGAAATCATCATGGTTTCATCCCAAATAGCTCCTTAAATTTTGTTTCTCATCAAAATTTGAATATCTTTTGGTATGTTAACTGCAATACAACTTAAATTGTTTGTGTAGCTTCATCTATTATTTACATTAATTCTGGAGGGAAGATTCATGGGTACAAAAAAGATTCAACTTATCGCAGCTTTTTTCGCAGCATTTCTTTTTATCTTTACAGGTTCGGGGTTTGCTGCAAGCAAAACTTTGAAAGTCGGTGTGTTAGGGCCTTTCACAGGGCCATCAGCCCAGACGGGTAAAGAGTTTAAAGCCTCTGTTGAAATGGCAATGGAAACCATTGATTACACTGTTGGTGATTACAAAGTAGAAGTGGTCTGGGTGGATTCCCAGTCCGATCCTGCAAAAGCCTCAGGAGCCTATGCAGAAGCAGTAGAGGGAAAAGGAATTCAGGCAGGGGTTTTGAACTGGCATTCCTCTGTTGCCATTGCGGTAATGGATGTGGCGGCCCAGTACAAAGTCCCACACATGTTTGGGTTCGGTGCCTCAGAAGTGGTAAATAAAAAATGGCAGGCAGATCCTGAAAAATACAGCTATTGGGGTGGTAAAGGCTGGCCGGTTCCTGCAAAACTTGAAAAAAATTATATTGTTGCCCTGAACAAGGCTGTTGAAGCCGGAACATTTAAACCCAAAAAGAAACTGGCCGCCATTTATGGCGAAGACACAGACTGGGGAAGAAGTGCCGGTGGTGCCTATAAAAAAGCCCTTGAAGAAAGTGGCTGGGAAATTCATTCAGAAGAGTATTTTCCTGCTACCCAGACCGATTTTTATCCCCTTTTAAGTAAATATAAAAAAGCCGGTGTTGCTGTTGTTGCAGGAACTTCCACATCTCCTGCCGCCATTACAGCCTTTGTTAAGCAAAGTGTTGAAGTCGGCCTTAAAAGCATGATCGTGGCTTCCGGTCTCGGCTGGATCGGCGATTGGTACAAAATGACAGGCCCTGCCTCAAATTATGTTCTTGACAGTATCCCCCAGCTGACCACTGCCGAAGCAAAGCAATGGGCAAAGGATGTTAAAACAAAATATGGGTTCAACCCGAGTCCTTCTGCAGGCGGACTTTCCTATGACGGAATCCGGATGTTTATTAAGATTCTCCAGAGAACCAATGAACTCCATGGCAAACTTGACAAAGAAACCATCCATAAAACCATGGTGGACGAAGTCAACACCGGCAAACTCACCTATGGTAAAAAAGACGGCGCCATCATCATGAACGAATACAAGTACACTGCCGAAACCATGCCGGACATGGTGGTTGCTCCGGATGCTTATTTTTTCCCCATTCTTCAGTATGATAAAGGAAAAGGGTACATGATTTTTCCGGAAGTCTGGAAGGAAAGAGATTTCAAGCAAAAATAATAGCCTGACAAAATTACAAAAATAAAGGAGCAGCGCTGCAAATCCTTTCGAGGCGTGGCGCTGCCCCTTATGTTTGTTTAATCTTTAAATTTTAGGGAATTAGAGGCTAAAATGATTGTATTGGAAACCAATAATTTAACCAAAAAATTTGGTGGATTAACAGCTGTAAATAACGTCTCCATGACCTTGTTCCAAGGAGATGTTATGGGGTTGATAGGACCCAACGGGGCGGGGAAATCAACTTTTATTAATGCTATTTCAGGTCTAAACCCCCCCACGTCAGGCAGTGTAAACGTATTGGGGGAAGACACCACGGGCCTGCCCCCTGAACGTATGTGCCGGCGTGGTCTTTCCCGGACATTCCAGATCCCCAGCCCCTTTCCGAAAATGACCGCCATTGAAAGTGTGATGACCGCCTCCATATTTGGCAATGAGACGGGACGAGTCACTGATCCGATCCAGCATTCCAGAGAAATGCTGGATTTTGTAGAGTTTCCCATGGCGGAAACCGTTGTGGCAGAACAGCTCAACACGGTACAGCTCAAACGTCTGGACCTTGCCCGTGCCCTTGCCAGCAATCCCAAACTGCTGTTCATGGATGAAATGGCTTCTGGCTTAAGTGAAGGCGAACTCAATGATATCATGAGAATCATCAATAAGATCAGCAAAAAAGGCATTTCCATTCTCATGATCGAGCATATCATGCAATTGATCATGGCAGTTTGCAATCGGCTCTTGTGTATCCAGTTTGGAACCAAAATAGCAGAAGGCACAACCCAGGAAGTGGCAAATGATCCAAAGGTTACAAAGGCCTATCTGGGATAGTGAAGAGGACCATTAATTTTATAAACCAATGGAGATGCTATGCTGTTAGAAGTGAAAAATCTTGATGCAGGATACGGATACCTGCAGATATTACGCTCCGTCTCATTGAATATCGATCAGGGTGAGTATGTCTGTATTGTAGGCCCCAATGGTGCCGGGAAAAGTACAACCATGAAAACCATTGCAGGATTGCTGACTCCCATGGGGGGCAGTATCCTATTTAACGGAGAGGAGATTTCAGGGCTGTCGACTTCCCAGATTACACAAAAAGGAATCTCCTTTGTTTCCGAGGAGATGAATCTGTTTGTCAATATGTCGGTCCGGGAAAATCTTTACATGGGTGCCTATATCATCAAGGATAAAAAAGTTCAGAATGAACGCCTTGACTTTGTGTTCAGCCTTTTTCCCCGCCTGGCCGAAAGAAAAAATCAGCTGGCCGGCACCATGAGCGGAGGAGAACGGAAAATGCTGGCCATTGGCCGGGGGATGATGTCAGATCCCAAGCTTATCCTTGTGGATGAACCCTCATTCGGGCTGGCGCCGCAGTTGACGGCAAATGTGTTTGAGTCCCTTGACGTTCTGATTAAAACAGGCGTTACAATCCTGCTGGTGGAACAGAATGTTACCAAGACCCTGGCTGTCACCGATCGCGGATATATTCTTGAAAACGGGAAAGTTGGTTTGGAAGGCAAAAGCTCTGATCTGGCGGATGATCCCTATGTCCGAAAAGTATTTCTTGGTGTTTAATCTTCATTTTGGAGAAATAGATTCATGTCAAATAATATTGTTTCCAAATTTTTAAACTGGATGAAAACGGCGGCTGGTCTGTCCATCGTGACAACCATTGTGGTTGCCGTGTTTGCCTCCATTCATACCGGCCCCTATCTGATTGTCAATACCATTGTCACCGGCGGTATGCTGGCATTGGTTGCCACAGGTCTCACCTTGATGCTGGGGGTACTGAACATTGCCATGTTTGCCCATGGTGAATTCTTCATGATCGGTTCTTTGACGGCCTACTATGTATTTACGCCCATCAGTAACTATATCAGTGAGAACCCGGAATCTTTTGTGGCAGTGATCGGTCCGTTGATTGCCATTGTCTGTGCCGCAATTGTGGGTGCCATCAGCGGTGTTATCGCTGAAAAACTTGTTTTCGGGCCTCTGCGTAAGCGCTCCACAGACAATTGGGTGATGAACTCTTTTTTACTCACGGTTGGATTAAGTGTGTTGCTGGTGAATCTGCATCAGCTTATATTTGGTGCGGATTTTAAGGGCATTGTGGGGTATTGGAGCGGCATGCCCGTTTCCATTGCAGATGTATTCATCTCCCGGGACCGGGCCATGGCCTTCATTATTTCAGTCTTTATTGTGGCGGTTTTCTGGTTTTTTATGACCTATACCCGGACTGGAATGTCCATCCGTGCGGTGTCCCAGGATATCACAGGTGCGCAGATTGTGGGTATTGATATTGAAAAAATTGTTCTCTTAACAATTTCCCTTGCCTGTGCCCTTTCTGCAGTGGCAGGGGGCAGCCTTTTATTCATGTATCCTTCATACCCCACTGTGGGGCTTGAACCCTTATACCTGGCCTGGTTTGTTGTGATTCTTTCGGGTCTTGGAAATATTCTAGGGGCTGTGGCCGGTGCATTCATGGTGGCGTTGCTCAAGGCCATAACCGTTGAATATATCGGTACAGGATGGGATTTTGTTGTTCCCTCGGCCCTGATTATGTTGATTTTGATTTTTAAACCCAGTGGGATATTTGGTTCGGATGTCCGGGGTGCCCTGGATAAATAATAGGACAAATAGGAGACTCTATGGATGCAACAATCACAGGCGAACAAATGAATCCATTTGATAAATTGCTTGATAAATTATGTTTGACACCGGCAGGACTGTTGGGGCTGGCTTTATTATTTGCCCTTCCTTATATCCCGCCATTTAACCAGGAATATATGCTTCGATGGCTGATTTACTGCGGGTTCATTGCCGCCATGAGTGTGGGATTTGATTTAACAGCCGGGTATATTTCCATTGTTAATTTCGGATATGCGGCTGTCTCGGGGTTTGGCGGTTATACCTCGGCGCTTCTGGTGGTCAATCTGGGGCTGTCTCCCTGGTTTGCCATGTTGGCCGGCGGAATAACCGCAGGGGCCATGGGGCTTGTTATCGGAATGATTTCCCTTCGGTTGAGGGGGATCTTTGCCGCCTGTCTTTCCTGGTTTTTCGGTCTGGCCGTTATGGGCCTTGCCACGAAGATGGTCTGGCTGACCCGGGGACCGTCCGGGCTTAGGACCCCCCGGCTGTTTGAAACCGATTCAAATGTACCTTTTTATTTTCTGATTATTATACTTTTGTTTCTCATATACCTGGCCTGTAAATGGATTGTACGATCTAAAATGGGCCTGGCCTTCCAAGCCATTGGCCAGAACATGGATGCCGCCAGAACTTCCGGAATAAATCCGATTTATTACAGGGTGTTTAACTTTACCGTATCCTGTGCCATCGCAGGTGTTCTCGGCGGATATTATGCCCATTTTTACGGCATTCTGACCCCGGATGTCATGCATACGGGGAAAACGGTTGAGGTCCTTGCCATTGCCTATATTGGCGGAAGAGGCAGTTTGTGGGGAGGCGCTGTCATTGCATTTCCCTTTATTTTTATCATGGAAATTATTCGATCCTCGCTCTCCAATCTGCCTGGATTGAATTTGGTTATTTATGCCCTGGTACTGATACTGGTGATGATTTATTACCCGGGCGGGTTCTCATATTTTTATGATACCCACATCAGAAGTACTAAAAACAAGGCACTAGGATATTTTGTAAATGGCAGAGTGTTAAGAGAAACGGATTAGAATATAACGGATTAAAAAGGAGACTTACAAACAATGAAAACCAATGCAAGAGTAGTAATTATAGGTGGGGGTGCCATCGGTGTCAGTATTGCATACCACCTGGCAAAATATGGATGGAAAGATGTTGTGCTTGTGGAAAAACATGAGCTGACCTCCGGTTCAACCTGGATGGCAGCAGGAAATGTGTCTTTTTTCCATTCAAATTATTACGGCACCCAGGTGAACATGAAAAGTATTGAAATATTCAAGGAACTTGAAAAAGAAACCGGCCAGTCCACAGGCTGGCACACCACAGGTTCCATTCGTACTGCTGACAATCCGGGCAGGATGGACGAGCTTGGATATGCCTATTCAATGAACCGTTGCCTTGGTTTGAATGTTGAGTATGTAACTCCTGAAGAGATGGGCAAGCTGCATCCCTTTATGAACACCGAAGGACTGCTCGGTGGCCTTTACTGGCCCGATGACGGGGATGTGGATCCCAACTCCATGACCCAGGCCATGGCAAAGGGTGCCAGAAATCACGGTGCTGAATTCAATCTTCACACTATGGTCACAGGGATTGAGGAAAAAAAATCCGGTGAGTGGCTGGTTAAAACCGACAAAGGGGACATTACCTGTGAATTTGTTGTCAATGCAGCAGGTCTCTGGGCACCGGAAATCTCAAAAATGGTGGGTCTTGAAATCCCCTCCATTGCCATTGCCCACACCCATATTCTTTACGAAACAATTGATGCGGTTGACCAGAGAGATACTGCTTTGCCTTTGGTCCGTGATCCGGATAAATCCGTCTACCTGCGCCAGGAGATGGACAGTCTGATTTTGGGTATGTACGAGGCAAACGGACAGCAGTGGAAAAAGAACGGGGTACCCTGGGACTATGCCCAGGAAGAGATCAATCCGGACATTGACAATATTTCCGACTGCATTGAGGCAGGTATGGAAAGATTTCCCATCCTGGGAGAAACCGGTTTCAAACATGTTACAGCCGGCCCCATCACCTATACCCCCAATGGTGATCCTCTGGTGGGTCCTGCAGCCCCCTTGAAAAACTTTTTCCAGGCCTGTGGATACAGCTTTGGTATCACCCAGGCCGGCGGTATCGGCCACTATCTTGCCGGGTGGATTATGAACGGCGAACCTGAAATAGATCTTTGGGCTTTGGATTCCAGGCGGTTCGGCTCCCATGCCAATTGGGCCTACAATACCCAGAAAATTGCCGACACCTATCCAAGACTTTATTCAACCATTTATCCCAATGAGTTCAGGGATGCGGCCAGACCCAACAGAACCAGCCCCATTTACGAATACCAGAAACAGGCCAATGCAGTATTTGGAGATTACTATGGATGGGAATGTCCCAATTATTTCCCCCCCGCAGGAGAGGATTCCTATGAGACTCCTTCCTGGAGGCGTTCCAATGCATTCAAACATGTGGGCAATGAATGTAAACATGCCATGAATCATGTGGGCATCATCGATCTGACCCGTTTTGCCAAAACAAAAATTTCAGGAACCGGAGCAAAGGCCTGGCTCAACAACATGACCTGCCAGAAAGTGCCAGAAAAAGACGGTCGCATCGCCCTAAGCCCCATGCTGAATCATCAGGGAACCTTTAAATCAGACATGACCGTTACCCGGGTGAATGAAGAAGAATTTTTCTGTGTTACAGCTTCCGTTGGTAAAAAACATGATCAGCACTGGATGCTGGAGAATCTGCCCTCTGACGGGTCTGTTGTGATGGAAGATCTGACCTATAAAATGGGGTGTCTTGTTCTTGTTGGCCCTGACAGCCGCAAGGTGTTGGAAAAAGCTGCCTACGGGGATGTGTCCAATGATTCCTTTAAATTTTCCACAAGTCAGGAAATTTATGTGAACCGGACAAAATGCCGTATCAACCGGATGAACTATGTAGGGGAACTGGGATTTGAAATTTTTCACCCCATTGCCCAGCAGATTGCGGTTTATAACACCCTCATGGAAGCAGGTGCGGAATTCGACATTAAATTGATCGGCATGCATGCCATGGATTCCATGCGCCTTGAAAAAGGATACCTTGCCTGGAAGAGTGAAATGACCCTTCACCACACCCCCCTTGAAACCAATGTGGGCTGGACCGTGAAACTGGACAAGGATTTTATCGGAAAACAGGGCATTCTAAAACAAAAAGAAGAGGGAGTTCCCCAAAAACTTGTCTGTCTTGTTGTGGAAGCAACGGATTCAGATACATTCGGATATAACCCGATCCTCAAGGATGGCCAGCGTATCGGCATGACCTCATCGGGCGGTTACGGCCACAGGGTGGAAAAAAGTATTGCCCTTGGGTATGTAAGGCCTGAATTTGCAGCATCAGGAACAAAAATGGATGTGGAAATCTTAGGGAGAGCCCGGAGTGCCGAGGTGGTTGCCATGCCGCTCTATGATCCTAAAAATGAGAAAATGAAGAGTTAAAAGCCAATAATAAGGCCAATAAATAGGAACTATGAAGAATGAAAATTTGTGTGTGTGTAAAGCATGTACCTGACACTGCAGCAACCATAAGGCTTGCTGGAGAAACAGGGTTTGACGATTCGGAAATTAAATTTGTGGCCAATCCCTATGATGAATATGGGATAGAAGAGGCGGTCAGCCTGGTTGAAAAACAGGGCGGAGAAGTGGTTGTTCTCACCGTGGGAAAGCCTGCTGCCACCGCGACCATCAGGTCTGCCATGGCCATG
>DAOWDR010000487.1 GCA_030638935.1 Desulfobacteraceae bacterium
CGGAACAATTTTGAATTATTCAATCCGGTTCTCTTGTAATAATTTTCATCGGCATCAAGGGTTTCAACCATGATTTTCCCCTGGACATTGATTTGTTTATCCCTTCGGTCATAGTTGTAAATATAGGTTGGAGAAAGCTCTCCTTTTGCACGGACAGGCACCCGCAGGCCTAACCCGTATCCGCCGCCAATTGTTACCCTGAAAAAACCTGAATCATATGTCCATTTTCGTTCCCATTGCCAGGAATGCCCTTTGGTAAAGCCAGCCAAAAATTCCGCAGTGAAATGATGTTTTCCCGAGGTGGTAAATTCCGGAAGATTGGGATCTTTCGGTACCATTGTGACCTTTTGCATTTTAAAATTTGTCATTGGTTTTAATGTGGTTTTTCTTGGGACCCTGTTCATTTCCTTTAAAAGTGGCAGTGTCACAGGTTTCAATTTTTTAAAATTCAAGGTGCCATTCTGAAAGGTTGGATACATGGTGACACCCTTTACAGGCAGGGGTATCTTTTTGGGAACAACAATGGTGTCCTCAATGGTCAGCTCGCCTTTTCCTTCTACAATCGCATCCAAAACAGCCTGCTCTCCTTTAGCGGCCTCCTGTCTGATGGGATTTCTCGGATCAAGGTTTCCAAGATTTTTCATTAGATCGGCAAGGCCTTTCCTGCTTTCAGCATCCAATGCGTTCACAGATATTTTTTTTGCCGAACGCTGGGTTAAAAATGAATTATAGGTAGGGGAAATCCGTTTCATTTCAGCCGGGTCAAGTACAACGACGGTTGTACTTTTTCGGATAACAAAGGAATCCTCAAATTCAATTACTTCATCAAGGACAACCGGTTTTTTAAGAATTATTTTCCCGATTTTTGCCCTTTTGTTTAACCTGCCGGCATACTTGTTCAAGGGTTTAAAAGCGATTTTAGCAATGCTCCCAAGGGGTGCCGTTGTCCTATCGCCCAATTGAACCCTCTTGTTTGCAAAAGAAGCGATTTTCCCTGTACTAAGCGGCTTTTGGTGTTTGATTTTTAAGGACAATGTCATATTGGGCTCAAGAACTTTCATTTTTCCCGGTGCCAATGGAGCTGCAAGTTTCAGGTTCTGCTGAGCAAAACAGATGCCAACGCTAAAAAAAGTGAAAACAATTGCCGCAATGAGAAGATGTAACCTTTTTTTGAGTATCATGTTTCTATTCCTTTAATTGGTTGATAGTTTACCAAAGCCCAAACTCCTATGGGTCCAAAGGTAAATACCGGTCAAAAGCAATAACAAATCCCGTACTAACAGCGACCAGCTAGGAACAGTCCCAGAGGGATCTGAAATAGAAAAACAGCCGCAGTCAAACTCATGTCCCCGTAATAGATTAAACCCGATCAAAAGGATAAATGCTACCAGAAGACCATTAATGATGAATAAAGAAGATCTTGGCAAGATTCCTGTGATCAGACAGATTCCAGCCAGAAATTCAAGGTAGGGAAGAAAAATGGCAATTAAGTTGATGCTGATTCCCGGAAACACCCCATAACCATAAATAATTTTGGCGAATTCACCAGGATTTACCATCTTATGCCAGCTTGCCCAGATAAATGTCAGTCCGAGAACCAACCGAATAATCCAGTGAATCAAGGAAACCCTCCTCTGTTTTGAATAGTTATCCTTCATTTTTTTCTGTTTCAAAGCCCATTTCCTGCCATTCCCTGAACCCGCCGGCATAGACCCTAACCTTTGTGTATTTAAATGCCAAAAGCTGGGTGGCAAAGGTGTGACTATCCGTACATTCAACCCCGGAGCAATAAACCAAAATGGCTGAATCCTTTTTTACAAGGCCTAAAAGCCGGGGAAAAACCAGATCAAAATCTGCCAGGGGAAAGGAAAAGGCACCGGGCAGATGGCCCATGTCATATTCATCCTTTGTCCGGACATCAAGAAGTACAACTTCCCTATTATTAATCATTTGGCGAACCAGCAGAGGATTATTAACCTCAATATCAACGGTATCCTGTTGGGATTTTGCCCTTACAACCCCCTTAGATCTGTCCCACTGCCCCACCAGGGCAATACCTGAAGGTGAAAAAAAATTCACCCCCAATGAAACAATAAGGGCAAAGGCCGATAAAAGGAGAACCCCGAAGCTTGTTGTTTTTATCATGGAATCAACCTGTTAGCCCCTTTTTTAAAACCTTAACCTTACTTGTTTCACCAAGTTGGACCTTTTTTGTAACACCATGAGCATCAGCCATTGTTCCATAATATGCTGAATTTTCTTTTCAGACATGGGCAGTTCCGGAATAGTTTCCGGCTGATTTTCCTGATTTTGCATGACAGACTTCATTCGGTCCAGGCCTGCATCTATTTCAGGATCAGGTTCCTGACCATCCTTTTCCCCACTCTTTTTTGCAATGGCCTGGTACATTTCAAGGGCATCCTGTAAATACCCCTGGCTTTCATAAATTTTGGCAAGTTCCAGGGTATTAAACTCCTGACTCATGGCATTGTTTCCTTTTTTTCTGATGTGTTCTTAAAAATAAGCTCACCCGGTTCTGCCATTTCATGTTCATGTTTGGCCAGGTGTTTTATATAATTAATATCATGTTTCAAACTTTTAATTTCTTTTTCAATTTTTTGGTTTTCCTTTGCCGCCTGAACTGCCCGGACAGCAATCTCTGCTTCCTGTTTTTTAAGCTTGCCATAATCCATGATCCCGTTCTTTGAAAAAAAAATCATGGACAAGAGCACCAGGGTCAGCAGGATGCCAACATAAAATGCCGTTTTTTCAAATAGAGTCATTGGAATTATTCTTTTTTAACATCTGCTTTATCATTTTAATTTCAGGGCTTGCGGTAAGGATTCCTGCCAAAAGAAAAAATAATACACCCAAAAGGATGCAGGCAAATATTCCAGCCCCAAGTCCTAGTTTGCCATATTCTTCTGTTAAGAGGAATCCGGCTGCCCAGCGAACAAAACAAAACATCATAACAGATAAAAAAAGAGCTCTGCAAGCGGAAACAATCAGACCGGTTCTGGAAATGGTTCCCGGCATGTTCATGAACAAAAGACCAAAACCGGCCATGGAAGCTATTGAGACGGACAATGCAAGCCCCTTAAAACCCATGGGTTCTATAAGAAACCAGCAAAGTATCACATTAATACCAATGGAAAAAAGACCTGCAATAAAAGGAAGCCTGACAGAAGATAAAGAATAATGAAGGGTAACAAAAAGCCGGGTCCCTGTGCAGGCCCACAGGCCAAGTGCCAGATAAAAAAGGCAGGTGGAGGTGTTTTGAACGGCCAAGGAATCAAAGGCACCCTGTTTGAACAAAAACGAAACAATGGGAGTGCCAAGTGCCATCAATCCTGCCATGGCCGGGATGGTAACAAAAAAAACCAGGCCGGCCCCCTTTGTGAAAACCCCCGCTATTTGATCGGATATTTGATCGGATATTTCATTGGATACCCCATGTCTTCCCCTAGCCGCCTTTCTGGATAAAGAGGGCAAAAGAACCGTTGAAAATGATACGGCAAACAATGCCAGGGGAAATTGCACCAACCTGTCGGCATAATATAGAAAAGAGATACTTCCCCGGCTAAGCTGGGAGGCGA
>DAOWDR010000462.1 GCA_030638935.1 Desulfobacteraceae bacterium
CGAGGGAAAGCCGTTGTGTGTTGAGGCCTGCCCGACAGGAGCACTTGAACTTGCTTATAGAGGAGAGATCAATGACTGAAGCCTGGACAAACAAACTACTGGTGATTGATTTATCCAATAAATCCTCTGAAACAATTTCAGTTCCTGATGTTCTTAAAACCGATTTTATCGGAGGAAAGGGATTTGGAGCAAAACTACTTTATGACGGGGTTCCACCTGGCACTGACCCTTTAGATGAAAAAAACCTTCTCATGTTTATGACCGGCCCCCTGACCGGTACCATGGCCCCGGCCATGCGGGGGTGTGTAGTTACCAAGTCTCCTTTAACCGGTATTTTTCTGGATTCATATTTTGGGGGCAGTTTCTCACCTGAAATCAAATATGCAGGATATGACGGTATCATTATAAAAGGCTGCTCAAAAAAACCCGTCTTTATTTGGATTGAGGATGACCATGTGGAACTCAGGGATGCTCGTCACCTATGGGGAACGGATACCCTGGAAGCCAATCATCTAATCAAAAAAGAACTCAATGATGAAACCATCAAAATTGCGAGTATTGGCCCGGCTGGGGAAAACCAGGTCCTTTTTGCTCTCATCGGCTGCGAATATAACCGTCAGGCCGGCAGAGGTGGAGCCGGGGCTGTCATGGGCTCCAAAAACCTTAAGGCCATTGCAATAAAAGGCACAAAAACTGTAAAAGTGCATGATTCAAAGCGATTTATCAAAGCCTGCGCCAAGGCCTTCAAAGAACTTGAAGATAGTCAGGATGTGGAATCCTTCCGCCAGGCTGGCACGGCCCCCTCAGTTGAGTTTGCCAATGAAACCGGACTTTTGCCCAATAAAAATTATCAGGGCGGAACCTTTGCAAAGGCAGCTATGCTTTCCGACAAAGGGCAGTCCAAACATCTGTGGCTTGGCAGTAATGCCTGCATGGGGTGCCCCATCCGGTGTTCAAAAATCGGTGCGGTTCGTACAGGTAAATACAAAGGCTTTGTTACGGATATTGTAGAGTATGAATCTGCTGCTCTCATGGGGTCTAACCTGGATATTTCAGATGTCAGAGCTGTAGCTCATCTGGTTAAGCTCTGCGACCTTTACGGAATAGATTCCATGACCACAGGCAATATTATCGGCTTTGCCATGGAAGCCTGTGAAAAGGGCCTGATCCAGCCTCCCAAGGATATTGACCTAAAATTCGGCAATGTAGAGGCTGCTGAACATCTTATCCATGCTATAGCCTGTCGAAAAGGTAAACTAGGAAAACTTTTATCCCGAGGAGTGAAACAGGCAGCCGAAGAAATCGGAGGTACAGCACCGGATCTGGCCATTCACACCAAAGGACTGGAATCACCTGCCTGGGGCCCAAGAGGGGTATCAGGTATGGGACTTGCGCTCATGACCACGGATCGGGGTGGCTGCCACCAGAGGGGTTTTCCCGTGTCCTATGAATTATCCGAAGAATGGGAAGGTCACCCCCTTGATCCTCTTTCACCTGAAGGCAAAGCCCAAATGGTGATCGCTCTCCAAAATTATTCCGCAGGCACAGACACCCTGGTCAAATGTGATTTTGGCACCTATGGTATCTCTGACACCACCTATGCAGAGCTTCTCAATGCAGCAACCGGTCAGGAGGTAAATGCAGATATTTTCATGGAAATCGGAGAACGGATCTGGAATCTTGTCAGATGTTTTAACCTGGCAGAAGGAATGGATGCTGCCCAAGACACGCTTCCCAAACGATTTGTAAAAGAATCTCTTCCTGATGGACCTGCAAAAGGCCACAGGATTTCAGAAAAAGATATGGCCTATATGAAACAGGAGTATTACAAACTAAGAAGATGGGATCCAAAAGGAGTTCCACTTGATAAAACATTGAATAAATTGAGGATAGATTATGCAAAATCCCATTATTAAAAAGGAGTTACAAGGATGAAAAAAAATTATGATTATATCATCATTGGCGGTGGTTCAGCCGGATGTGTTCTTGCTAACAGGCTCAGTCAGGACCCTGCAAACAATGTGTTGGTTCTGGAAGCAGGCCGGCCTGATTATATCTGGGATGTATTTATCCATATGCCAGCCGGCCTGACCTTTCCTTTGGGCAATAAATTTTATGACTGGTGCTACGAATCCGAGCCCGAACCCCATATGAAAAACCGGAAAGTTTTCCACGGCCGGGGAAAAGTACTTGGAGGATCATCCAGCATCAACGGCATGATCTATATCCGAGGCAATGCTATGGATTATGAAAAATGGGCCATGGATGAGGGAATGGAAAACTGGGATTATGCCCACAACCTCCCTTATTTCAAACGGGCTGAAAATCGGCTCAAAGGTCCAAATGACTATCACAGCACTGAAGGTCCTCTTATCCTTGAAACCGGGCCCTGTAAAAACCCGCTCTTCCAGGCATTCCTCGACTCGGCCAAACAGGCTGGCTATCCTTTGACTGATGATGTCAATGGATATCAACAGGAAGGGTTTGGTGCATTTGAACGAAATATCAGCCGGGGTCGTCGTCTCAGTGCAGCAAGAGCTTATCTCCATCCAGTTCTTAAAAAACGACCTAATCTGGATGTCATCTGCCGGGCATTTACTACCAAAATTCTGTTTGAGGGTAAAAAAGCTGTAGGCGTAGAATTTATTAAAGGCAAAAAAGGCCACCCGCAAACCATCTATTCCGGAGAAGTTATCTGTTGTGGTGGTGCCATCAACACCCCTCAGACCCTCCAGTTGTCAGGTGTTGGAAATGCAAAAGAACTTGAAAAACTCGGCATCCAG
>DAOWDR010000286.1 GCA_030638935.1 Desulfobacteraceae bacterium
AACAGATCCGTTTTCAGCTGGATTCCAGCCAGGATTCGTTCTTCTATGCTGGCCTTGGCAATGAGGTTGATGACATTGATGCAATTGCTTTCCTGGCCGATGCGGCTGACCCGGCCAATGCGCTGGTTCATTTTTGCCGGATTCCAGGGCAGTTCAAAATTGACCACGCAGTCGGCAGCCTGGAGGTTAAGGCCGGTACCGCCGGCATCTGTGGATAAAAAGACCAGGCAGTCTTTATTGTGGGTAAATTCGTCAATCAGATTTTGGCGTTTTTTAACCGGTACCTTGCCTGACAATTCCACAAAGGGGATGCTCATATCGGACAAATGCCTGGCAATCAAAAAGGTCATGGTGGTCCATTCGCTGAAGATGACCATTTTGCGCCGGCTCTGGATGACTATTTCGTCAATGATGCTTGCAAGTTCCTTAAGCTTGGGGGAGATATGGGTGTCCCGGTCGATAAGGTAGGTGGAATCACAGACCATCCTCATGCGCAACAGCAGGGTCTGGATTCTTCTCATGTCCATGGGGGTTAAAAATTTTTTATTGAGCAGGGGCATGAGAGACCTGGCAAATCCAGCGTGTATCTCCTGCTGTTCCCGGGACAGGTCAATATAATAATTGTTTACCACCTCTTTGGGTAGTTCTTTGAGCACCTCTTCTTTTTTGCGCCGGATCAGGATCAGTTTTAATTTTTCCTTAAGTTTGGTCAGATTTTTATAACCGGCAATATTGGTTTTGTTTGTTCTGGGGATCATAAAATGGTCTGCTGCAAATTTCCACAAGGGGGTCAACAGATAGGGGTCCAGAAACTGGACAATGGAATATACATCCTCAAGCTTGTTTTCCAGGGGGGTGCCCGTAAGGACGATGGCATGTTTTTTGGGAAGGCACTTGACAGCCTCTGCGGTTTTTGTGGAGAAATTTTTAATGCGCTGGGCCTCATCTAAAATGATGATATCCGGGTTGAATCCGGACAGGATAGTGACATCCCGCAATACAGCCTCGTAGTTGGTGATTTTGAATAAATTGGGATCATTCCGGTACATGGCCTTCCGCTGGAAGGGACTGCCTTCGATGATGCAGGCCTTTTCCCGGGAGAATTTTTCGATTTCCCGCTTCCATTGTTCTTTTAAGGAGGCCAGGGTGATAACCAATATCCGTGAAAACCCGAAGATTTCTTTTTTCAACAGGCCTAAAGAAATAGCCTGCAAGGTTTTACCAAGGCCCATTTCATCTCCGATTAGTACACCGGTTTTCAGCAATCCGAACCGAACTCCTTCCTTTTGGTAGGGGTATAGTTGGGTGCTGAGGGCAGGTTTCGGGATGGGTTGCCCTGCAATTTTTTTTAATTGCAGGGTCTGGAGGCGGTGGTCCACCCTTTTGAGCAGGTTCTGCCTGAATCTAACTCTCTTGTCTCCATGGAGCTTTGCCATCAGTCCCATGATCAATGCCATATCCTTTGCAATGAAGTCTCCCCGGGCATTAAAATATTTTTTTAGTACAGGCTTTAAATCTGTCATTTCCGAATCAAGGCGCTGGGAAAATAATTTGGGCCCTTCTGATATTGAATCCCAGTAAATGTCTGTAAAGGGGAAACTTTCTTTGGAAACCTGTTTTGTAAAGCCTGGTTCTTTTTTTAAAAATTCTGCCATGAACTGGATGTGTTTGCAGGTTCCAAGGCCGTTGGTCAGATAGTCCGGGCAGGAGCAGTGGCCTGTAGCATTTTGGGGATCATGGAGGGTGACGGTGTATTGGCGGTCCTCTTTGTTGATAACCAGGTGGTCCCCTTTGAACATATCCCCTCTGACAGGGGTGAACTTTTCCGACCTGGCTCTTTTTTTTCTGTCCGACAAGGCCTGTGCCTTGATTTCCGCCCTGTCCATATAGGGCTCTGCCTGGTTTGGGAATAATTCTTTTTGAACATCTTTTCTGGCCAAAAGGTCCCCGGCATTGAGGCTGGCCGCAACCACATGGCGGCACCCCTGCCTTGGGTAGGGGCAATTGCAGCTAGTTTCTACTATATCCTGTTTAATATGGATTTGGGTGGTGTAGTTTCCCAGGGTTCCGTTAAATTCATAGGTGAATGATTTTTTTGCCAGATCTTTTTGTGATAGAAAATAGGACCCATGCTGGTAGGTATTCAGGCCCCTGTAGAAAATAAGCTGGGTGTCGGCAATCTTGTTTTTGATATGGTCATTGGATAATGTCAGCATTTTATTTTCCTTCAGTTTTTTATGTTAGGATTTTACCCTAATATAGCTTTCCCTGTGTGACAATGGTTTTTTCCCATTATTTTTAAAGCGGATCAATGGAAAGTAGAAAAAACCAAAGTGTCGTGTTATGATTTTTGGCGGATTCATTGGTGGAAACAAAGTACTGACCGGGTCAGCTAAAAGGCATGGAACAGGAGGGGTATGCATGGAAGGGGGGTTGTGTTGCTGCGGGAGTGAAAAAAAACATGACAATTGTTGTGGGCCCTACCTGGCTGGGCAAAGGATTCCTGATACACCGGAAAAACTGATGCGATCAAGGTATGCAGCTTTTTTTCATAGGAATATTGATTACCTCATTGCCACCCGTTATCCAGATAAGAGGGAGGCCAATGACCGGAAAGTGCTGGCTGACACCATGGATCATACCAAATGGCTGGGGCTTGCGGTGATCAAAGCAGATGATTCCCAGGACCATGGTGTGGGGTTTGTGGAATTTGTTGCCTTTTATGAACACAAAGGTGTGGGCCAGGTCCATGAAAACTCCAGGTTTGTGACAAAGGAGAGCCGCTGGTATTATTGCGACGGTCAAATGCTTCCTTGGGTGGTATGGGGCAGGAACCAGCCCTGTTGGTGTGGAAGTAAAAAAAAATTTAAGAA
>DAOWDR010000381.1 GCA_030638935.1 Desulfobacteraceae bacterium
CCGGCCCGTCAATAGTAAGGAATAACTTGTCTCCGGGAGTCAAGGCGGCAGGAGACAAAATCGGCTGCTTGTTTATCAGAATCGAATTTCGCCCGGTAAGGTCTTTTATTCTGTAACTGCCCTGGCTGAAAAAAAATTGAGCGTGTTGTTCAGCCAGTGAGGGATGTTCCAAAGGCAAATCACAGTCTGTGCTGGTTCCTATTGTTATGGGGAGTTCATTAAATGATTTTAAAACCACGCCGTACTGGATTACCAGGGGAGCCCTGACGGGTTCCACCCGAATTTCCGGCGGTGGTGCTGTCTGGGGTTGGGGAGGATGAGTGGGTTGAGTATCCAGGACTGGTGGTGATTGAATTGCCGGTTGAGCAATGGGGGCGGGTTCTTGAAGAGGCTGGGATTGAAGAGGAGGTGACTGGGGTTTGAGTGGAGAGGGAGGGTTTGCTGGGGATGAAGGTGGTGAATAAGCTTGAGGTTGTTGGACAGGCTGGACCTGGGACAGGGGCGGCTGTGCTTCCGGAAGGGGGTGAGCTTGGGAAGGGGAAGACAAAACCGCTTGAGCGATTTCGCCCTGGCGGGTTAAAAAACTGACCTTGGGTCCGCCTTCTGTAAAAAAGATCACGTCCCCATCCTTTAACCAGGACTCGTCTATCTTTGTTCCATTGACAAAGGTGCCGTTGGTGCTGGAGTCAATCAGTTTAAACCGGTTTCCTTCCCTGACAATATGGGCATGCTTTCTTGAAATGGCGATAACATCCTTGGGAAATTGAAGATCACAGGAGGGGTGACGGCCGATGAAAATCTCATTGCGACAAAATTCCTGGATCTCCCCTTTCATGGGACCATGGATGTGAACCAGCTGGACAATAATGGAGGGGGCCTGGTTCATTGAGTCTTACCCTGCTTAATGCTTTCAAGTCTTTCATACAGCAGTTCTGCTTTTTTCAAATTTGGGGCCACCTCCTTATAATCCGGATCAATTTTTTTGACCAGTTTCCATTCATCAATGGCTTTTTTCAACTCCTCCTTTCCAAAATAATGAATTCCTAGATTATAGTGTTTTTCTTTGTAGGTGGATTCACATTTTTCAATATAGTCCGGGCACATCTCACAGAACACATCATAGTCAAGGGCAGATTCAAAGCTGCTTTTTGCCTGCAAAAACTGATCTGCTTTGAACTGAATCAACCCCAGCTGGAAATGGGAGTCAAAGAGATAATTCCGAAGGGATTCGTTTTCAGGATCTTCCTTTTGGGCTGCTTCAAACAAAGGGATCGCCTGGGCATATTCCTTTTTATTAAACAGTTCAATAGCCGGGTCATAGGATATTGGAACCGTTTCTTTCAGGGCTATTTTTTCTTCGGGAGGTTCAATGACAGTTTCAATCTCTTTTTCAATCTCTTTTTCCGGGGAAGGGTACTCCGGAAGATCGGGCTTGACTGTCTCTACTGGTTCTTCAGGCGGCGGCTCCATCTCCTTGGCATCACCTTTCATCATGGAGGGGGGAGGCGCTGTTACTTTCCGGGAATTGATATACTCCTGTTGTGCCTGCTGAAGATGGGCAAGGGAGATGCCTTTAACAACCGGTATGTTTAATTTCTGTCCGACACGAACCTTTGTTACATCCGCAAGATTATTGAATTTACCGATGACAGGATATGTTTTCAGGTCACCATAGTAGATCAGCCCCAGTTTTGAAACGCTTTCACCCTCTGCCAGTGTATGGGTGATATAATCTCCCGTTTGATCGACCACGCCGCCGGGGGTGAGTTTTTCTTTGGCCTGTTTATGATCAGGCCAATTTTGAAGGGCGCTTAAATATTCTTTTCTTGCGGCGTCATATTTCCCCTGCTCATCAAGTATCATCCCTTTATTAAAATGATCCTGGGCCCTGTTCCAGAGTATGGACAAGACCTGCTTTTTATGCTGGGTTGCTGACGAATTCCCGGGCTCAATGGTAAGGGCGAGTTCGTATTGTTCCAGGGCGCTGGAAAACCTATTCTGGCTTTCCAGATTCTCTCCCTTGGCGATATGCTGTTCAACCAGTCCAGCTTCAGGGGCGGCGGCTTCAGGGACGGCGGCTTTTTTAAAAGGCAACGAGCTACATCCGGCTGCCAGCATGACAGAGAACACCATGACCATAATTCGTGTATAAATATTCATTTGCCCTCACTTTAAAGAAAGAGGATTAAATATTTTCAACCGTGAAATAAAAAGAGCTATGTCCTGTTTTAATATCATATCTCTTTTTAAAGCAAGGGGATTTGTAAAAAAAGGATTGCTTCCCCGGTCGACTGTAACCGCTATTTTGTACCCGGCTGATTTTACCATCTTCATCAGATCAGCATTGTACCGTCCATAGGGGAAGGAGAAAAAAAGCGTATCCTGACCCAGTTTTGTATCTATTATTTCTTTTGACAAAAAAATTTCTTTTTCCAAGCGATTTTGAAACTCTTCCTGGGTTTCATCCTGATTTTTTTTTGTAAGATCGCTGTGGGCAACCGAATGAGACCCGATTGTAAACCCATTGTCTTTCAGCTCACCTAACTCATCCCAGGTGATTGCTTTTTTGGAGAGACCAACATAATCCGTATAAACAAACAGGGTGGCAGTGAAGTCATATTTTTTTAAAATAGGCCAGGCCACCTCATATACGGACTTGTACCCGTCATCAACGGTAATGAGTACGGATTTTTTAGGTATTTGACGGCGATACTCCAAGAAATCCACTAATTGCCGGGCCGAAATAACACGATATCCATTATCCTTGAGATATTTCATCTGCTGCTCAAAAACATGGGATGGAGTAGTCATGGAAGAGGTGTCATCTGAACCGAACTTATGGTAACACAGGATGGGAACAATCTGATACCCGTCTTCAAAAAGGCCTCCCCTGTTTTTCTCCTTCAAGGGAACCGCAATCAAAGTTTCCCCATTGAGCCCCTCCAAATCATTGGCATCTTCAATTTTCCAAATCTGTTTTTCGTCCCCCAAAAGGGTTCGGGCAAGATCCAGAAAAGAGGATTTGCTGACAGGTTTGCAAAGGGCATATTCCTCTGATTTATACACCACCTCCCCGGGTTGAACAGGCGGTTTGGTCGCAGTACAGGATGTAAAATAAAAGATAAAATTTACACATAAAAAGACAAATGCTGGTTTGCTAAATTTCATTATTCACCCAAATTTAAGGTTTCCATTGATTTAAGCATCGCATTGTAAGATACTAATATTTATATCATTTTTCGAGGACAATACAATAGTTTTTTAACATCTCAAAACAGGACATGTGTAAAATGGCTGCAAGAGGCCTGGATTTAAACCTGGATTCGTAGAAATTTAGAGAGACCGCTTGACATCGGGCCATTTTTTAGGTAGGTCAAAATTAATAACTTAAGTTAGTTTATCATTTTTCCATAGTCATCTTATAACAGCGGCCAATTCTCTCATATTCCAATGGTCAAATCCCTTTTGGGAGGAATAAATAGAAACATGACGATAAAAAAAAAAGACGCCAGCAGGTATACCGGAAAATCATTTCTCTTGTGCCTATTGGCCTGGTTTCTTATCTGTTCGGTTTTATATATTGTCGTTCATTTCTGGGAAGGCAGCCGCAAAAAGGACTTGGTTAAAATCGGTGTTGCCATATCAAAAGATATCTCAAGTCAGTCGGGTCTGCCGCTTTTAGAAAGGAAAATCGACCATCTAGGACGGCTCATCGAAGATATCACCGAAAAACCTGAAGTGGTGTTTGCCTCTATTATTGATCATAAAAACAAACTCATCGCCTATACAGATCAGGATCAATTTTTCACCTTCACCAGGGAAAAATCGGATGAACTGGAGGGTGTCCATTATTGGCGGGTATCCAATCTTAACCACCAAAAGGTGATAAATTTTTCTTCTGAGATTACCTTCTCCGGTACCAGGGTTGGAGAAGTTCTTATATCACTTGCTGCAGAAAATATGGGGTTATTAAGGCGGTCATTTTCCTTTTTTGCGGTGTTGACCTTAACGGCACTGGTTCTTTTCTTCGGTTTTGTAAGGTACAGGGAATTTTTGGTGTGGTGGAACACAAAATACAAACAATTTAACGCCCCTGCCGAGCCGTTTTCAGATCAAAAGGAAACCAATGATTTTTTTTGCCCCCTGTGCAGCAGTACGGGGCATTTTTCCCGGGACCGCTGCCATATGACAGACCTTGAATCCTTTTTGCTCATCAAGTCATATTCAGAAACAAATAAGGATGTGCTGCTCCGGGACCTGGCCAGGGTAAAGGAGTTGAGCTGGCTTAAAAAGCGTATTATAGCCCAGTGTTGTAAAATTATTACAACTATTTCGCTTGAATAGCGTTAATGTTGCACGGTTAATCTGGAGAACTTTTATGTCTTTGAGTGAAAAAAAATCTAAAACCATTACATGGGCAAAGCAACTCACAACCGGATCTCAATCGGGTCTATTGGGAACAGTGCTCAGCAATCCCTTTGTCAACAGAAACAAAAAATATGCGGGGATCTATCTGCTGATTTTTCTGATGATTGCCTGGTCAGGTCATATTTACCTAGGGAATCTCCAGGAAAACAACAAACAGGACTTATTTGAAAAAGGAATTCAGGCCGCACATAACATGGGCGAAAAAATCTCTTCCTCGTTGCTGGAAAAAGATATTCTCTCCTTGAACGTTGCCGTTGGGGAAATGGCAAAAAAGAATAACCCCGTTTTTACTGCAATTCTGGACCATGATGGGAAAATCATTGCCCACAGTGATCCTGATGTCATTGGGACCTCATATGTTTTTCCGGAAAATGCAGAAAATTTGAAGCAAATCGATGATATCTCAATTGATCGCCTGGCGTATAAGGGGAAACCCATAATTGGTTTTACAAAGGAAATTTTATTTTCCGGGATAAAAATCGGGAAAATTATTTTTGGTTTTGATGCAAAACAACTTGATGGTCCCAGGGAAAAATACAACACCATACGGATGGCCATTTGGATGATCAGCATCCTGGGGTTTATTACAGCCGTCTTTCTCACCGACAGGTATCTGAAAAATAAACGGGCAAAGGAACTGGAAGCCTTTAAAAAGGCGGATACAGTTGGCCCCTATCGCCTTACTCGAAAAATCGCACAGGGGGGAATGGCAGAATTATATCTGGCTGAATATATCAGAGAGGATGGTTTTAAACGGACGGTTGCCATTAAAAAAATATTACCCCATCTGGTTGAAAATCAGGATTTTGTAGACATGTTCATAAGGGAAGCCCGCCTTGCTGCACTCCTTCAGCATCCCAATATTGTACAAATTTTTGATTTGATCAAATTTCACAACGCCAACTACATTGCCATGGAATATGTGGATGGGAAAAATTTGGCTGAGATCATGGCCCATGAGAAAAAAGGATTGCCCATTGGGCTTTCAACCTTTTTAATCCAAAAAATCAGTGCCGGACTCTATTACTCCCATACAAAAAAGAATGCCGATAACGGTGAATCCCTGAACATCGTCCACAGGGATGTCAGCCCCCAGAATATGCTAGTATCTTTTAAAGGAGAGGTAAAAATAAGTGACTTTGGCATTTCCAAAGCCAGATCTGAACCCAGTTTTACCCAGGCAGGTGTGATTAAAGGTAAACTCTCATACCTTTCTCCTGAGCAGGCCCTGGGCAAAGAGACAGACCATCAATCAGATCTCTATGCACTGGGTATCATCTTTTATGAAATTCTATCAGGACAAAGACTGTATAAATTCGGGAATGAACTGGAGGCCTTAACCTCCCTTCCTAAAATTGTCATCAAACCCATTATTGAAGTGCGAACCGATATTCCGGATGAACTCAATAAGATTGTGATGAAATGCCTGGA
>DAOWDR010000275.1 GCA_030638935.1 Desulfobacteraceae bacterium
ATATTGAAAACAATAGCAGATAGCCTCATCCATAGATTTTTCCTTTTGGTATCTTCTTTAATTTATACTACCACAATATCACTGTTTATCATGGAAAAGCAATATAGCCACAACTCAAATTTACCGGACAATTTTTGCCTGATTTTTTTTGTATATACATATTTTTCTCGAATCTCTTGTTAAATTTTGGGACCAGTATCATGGATATGAAAAATATCTGCCCATCATATTGCACAATTTTTTGATTTGCGTTACCATTCCTGCATGTATAGTCAAAGTCAGCTTGATGCAATTGATAATGTTATTCAAACCAACCTGGTCGCAGCCGGGCTGGATCATGTTATTTTCATGGATATGGGCGGCAATGCCATTGCCAAACATGACAACGGAAAAAGTTATCTGGACTCAACCGCCTTTGCTGCCCTGGCTGCCGGCAATTATGCGGCTGTTGACGCCATGGCAAAGCTTGTTGGGGAATCTGAATTTTCATTATTATTTCATAAGGGTAAAAAATTAAGCATTCATTTCAGCAAAGTTACCGATGATACACTTTTAATTTCCATGTTCAATAAAGATATATCCCTGGGACTTGTGAGACTGAAAGTGATTGAGGCCATAAAAGAAATTAATCTCATACTAGTCAAGGGCTGATGTTTTTTAAATTGCACCTGCACCCATGGGTGGCTTGAGGAGGGTTAGCTTGGCACTCATCAATGTAAAAACAAAAGAAGTTCAGATCAAAATAGTTTATTATGGCCCTGGAAGAGGCGGTAAGACAACAAACCTTGAATACATCAACCAGACCTACCAGGATCGGATCAAGACACAGATGGTCAGTCTTAAAACCCATGACGACCGGACACTTTTTTTTGATTTTTTACCCTTTGATGTGGGCCAGATAAAGGGATTTGACGTAACCATCCAATTATATACAGTTCCAGGGCAGGTAAAATATAATGCAACCCGAAAACTGGTTCTTAGGGGTGTTGACGGTATTGTTTTTGTTGCAGATGTTCAAAAAGAGCAGCGAAAAAAAAATATTGCGTCTTTAAATCAATTGTATGAAAATATTGAAACCTACAATCTTGACCTGTTTAAGATGCCCCTTGTTATGCAGTATAACAAAATAGACCTGAAACAAAAAAATATACCAGTCTTGTCTTCGCAAACCCTGCAAAAGGATCTCAACGGGATTTTGAAGGCCCCTGCTTTTGAAGCCAGTGCATTAAGCGGAGGCAACGTGATTCTCACTTTGAAAAAAATTATATCCATAACATTGGCGTCTATTCAGGATCAGATTTTTTAAGGAGGTTTTTTGAATTCGCTTACCGAACTCAAACAAGTTATTGATTCCATGGAATCCCATGAAGATGATGCTGTTCATGCTTTTCAGCAACAGCTTTCAATTATTGGAGAGCAGTATGCAGACAAAACTGTGATATCTGTTATAAAAATGATGCAATCTGTCGGCAGATACCTGGGTTCCAAAAAAGACAATGCCGATAAAGATGCCCTGCCGGTGTTAAATTTTATGGCCATTGAGCTTGAAAATCTTGTCCTGGACCCTGATCTTAATGAAGAACAAAGGGATCAACTTCTATCGGGATGTATTCAAAAATATAAATCTTTGAAAAGCAAAATTGCTTCTCACCCCCTGGTCACGACCACTGAAATGCAGTCTTTAAAAGCTGTAATCCTTGCAATTGACTGGGAAATTTCAGAGATAACACTTAAAACCTTTGATAAAGTAACAAGTCAGATATTAACCCGAATAAAACCCCATAAAATCCCCCATGCCTTTTTAAGAATTATACACAGCATGGGGAAATATATTGCTTCAAAAAAAGCAGGTGCCCATAAAGATTCCATCTTTCTTTTACGCTCTGTTTTTGAAAACTTTGAACGGGTTGTTCAGACTCCGGACATGCCCTTCCAGGAAAAAAAACAACTCATTGAAAGTGATATCGATGCCTTTAACAATTTTAAGAGGGAAATAGCCTCTTTAAAAGAAAAGATACCTGGTCCCATCGATAAAACCGAAGATGAAATCATCCAGCCGGCACTCTCCCATGTCAAGGCATCCCCCATGCCTGATGCACAGGATGTTGTGCCCCTGACCCCATTGTCGGAAGACTCATTTGCCGGGCAATCCCAGTCTGAAAATCCAGCACATTTGACAGGCACAAAAAAAATTGAGCCTGCTCCCCATGATATTATGGATGATCTTTTCAGCGGTAAAGAGTCGCCGGCAGATGAATTGCTGGATGCCATTCACCTGGCAAATATTCAAGGCCCTGATCAAAAAAGGGCCATGAATATGAGCGAACCGACAAAAGAAGATTTTCAAAAAAAAGGAATTAAAAATTTTACCCCCCATAGAATGGAAAATGAGCCCATACCTGAAATAGCAAACCGGCTGGATGAATTTTTCAACCTGGATATCTCCCAAGACAGCAATGTAACAACAACAAGTGAAAATGATCATGCCCCGACCGACGGGAACAACCATTTGCCCTCACATAGCTCCCTAGAAGCCATTGTCCCATTCCAATTTGAAGATGAATCGCCTAAAAACAATTTAAGTGAAGACAATTTAAATAAAGACAATTTAAATGAAGACAATTTCGACCAAGATGATCCAACCTACGCTGTGATCAACAGATTAAAATCCATTGTGAAAAATCATGACGGATTGTTGGAAGATAACTCTTTGACAACCCTTGATAAAGATCTTTCCTATCTTAAAACCCTGTGGCAGGATGACCAGGATAAAACAATCCTGCTTGATCTCATATCCTGGCTGTTAATAAAAAACCAAGTGCCTGATTTACCGGACACCAAAAGTATGGTTGATAAATCAGAACCAGTCATTCCGAAACACCTGGGCAAACCTGCCTTAAGCTTTTGGGGAAAAATTAAATCAGCATTGTTTTCGTGAAATAAAATGATTTTTTTTTGTGAAGATTGCGGGGAGAAAAACGATTTAAGAGAGGCTGATTTTAAAAATGGAAGGGCGGTATTCCGTTGTTGTTCATGCCAATATTTAAATTCTTATCCTGTTTTTGTCCCTTTGAAACAAACCGATATTCTTTTTAAAAAAATTCAATCTACCCCCGGAATAATCGGCGCTTTTTTATACCATGAGAAAAACCATACAATTACCAATCATATGCCTGGGGTTTTAAATGAGGCTGATCTTGAAGTACTGGGACAGTATTTGACCGGCAGCTATTTGGTTGCCCAGTCTCAATATCCGGATATCCATGGAGTGATGATTTGCATAGCTGATAAATATATCACCATAAATAGGGTTGAATCAGATTTATTTGTTTTTGTCGTAAGTAAAACCCTTCCATTGCCCGATACAATTCAGGATTTTATGATATCGGCAGAAAAAAAAGGATAATTGCAATGGTTTTCCCTGAAAAGTTTTTGCAAATTTCCAAAATCAAAGGGGTTGCTCAATATATTTTTTTGGATAATAGAGGGAATGTTGCAGCCCATGACATAAAAGATCCCGAAAGGGCTTCTGAAATGGTTTTTTCTTCTGGTCAGAATATTCAGGCCATTGGTAGAAACAATTTTAAATATGCTGTGTTTTCAAGGAAGAATAAAAAAAGCATTATTATTTTTCCTATTGGCAATTATTTTCTTGGAGTTGTAAAGCAAAAAGATACAGATGCACTTGCTTTGGTAGAAAATATTTTAAAATTTCTCCATGGATGCCTTAAAAAACCGGGTAGTGTTTAAAAGGGCATATTTGTGTACAGAAAGCCATATAATGCTCAGTGGCAGGGCTCACAGAGTTAAGTATTACTGGATCACTTTTTTAAATCTTGACTTTTTGGAGATTATTGATTAGTGCTTTGGGTACACTTTTATTGCTGAATATCTCCTTATCGTAAGGCCTTGACCTGTTTATAAAGTGATACAGTTCGAAGTAATTGTTCTAGTACAAAGATTCAACGGTTGAACGACACTAGGTAAAGCAGGAGGAAGCGGATCTATGAAGTTGGATAAATATACAATTGTCATTGTCTTTTTCGTTTTATTAATTCTTCCGATAAAGGTTGCGGCCACAGACGGTAACACAGCCACGGACAGCCATGGTGAAAAAAGCCATTATACCCTTGAGGTTATGGATCATCCGGTTAAAGAGGATGGGGGGCACAGTGCCCATGGGCATATAAATCTGGGGGAGGAGCTTCCCTTGTACAGCTGTATCCCATTTGCCTGTATGCTTTTGTCCATTGCTCTTCTTCCCCTGGTGGCCGGTACGTTCTGGCACCATCATTTTGGTAAAGTCTCTGCTTTCTGGGCGGCCAGCCTGACCATTCCTTTTGTCTTCATTTACAAAGGTCTTGCCGTATATGAAATTCTTCATATTATCCTGGCGGATTATGTCCCGTTTATCATATTATTGTGGGCGCTTTTCACTGTTTCCGGCGGGATATTGCTGCGGGGTACACTGCGGGGAAGTCCCCTGGTCAATACTATTATTATTTTGATTGGAACCATTCTGGCATCCTGGATGGGGACCACTGGTGCTGCCATGCTGTTGATACGGCCCTTTTTGCGGGCAAATGCACACCGGAAGAACAAAACTTTTATGGTGGTGTTTTTTATTTTTCTAGTGGCCAATATCGGCGGTTCATTGACCCCTCTGGGAGATCCGCCTTTGTTTTTGGGATTTCTTCATGGGGTAAGTTTTTTCTGGACCTTTAAAATTCTTCCCCATATGCTTTTGGCCGCAGGTATTCTTCTGGGAGTTTATTTTTGTCTGGATACTTATTTTTATAAAAAAGAAGGGGCCAAGGCACCTGATGACGGAGAGAAAAAACCCCTTCGCCTGGCTGGAACCTATAATTTTCTCTTCCTTGGCGGAATTGTGGGGGCTGTTCTCATGAGCGGTGTTGCCGACCTTGGAGAAGTCTCAACCTTTGGAGTGCACCGAGCTGTCCAGGACTGGCTCAGGGACGGTTTGCTGGTGATTTTCGGAATCGGCTCCCTCCTGGCAACCCCCAGAATTCTTCGGGAAGAAAATGAATTTTCCTGGTTTCCCATTATTGAGGTTGCCTATTTATTTATCGGGATCTTTGTTACCATGATTCCATGTCTTTTGTTGCTCAAGGCAGGTCCCAACGGGGCCTTTGCCTTTCTAATCAATGCGGTGAAAGAACCAATTCATTATTTTTGGGTAACAGGGCTGCTATCTGCATTTCTGGACAATGCCCCCACATATCTCACCTTTTTTAATACAGCCCTTGGCAGTTTTTATGCAGGCATGACAGAAGCCCAGGCTGTGCCTCTGCTCATGACGGAAAAGGCTATTTATCTCCAGGCCATTTCAACCGGGGCGGTGTTTTTTGGGGCATGCAGCTATATTGGAAACGCCCCAAATTTCATGGTCCGTTCCATTGCCTCGGAGGCGGGAACTGCCATGCCCAGTTTTTTCGGCTATATTTTTAAGTACTCTTTGATTTTTTTGATTCCGACCTTTGTTGTTGTCTCCTTAATTTTCTTTTAATATACTGATTCTATACGGAATTAACCAAAAGGAGTTTCCCATGAATTTTAACCTCAAAGGATTGAAAATAGCCATTATCGGCGGTAACGACCCCTGTAGTGAAATCTTGGATATTTTAACAGGATCAGGGTTGAAAGAACTGGATATCACGGTTTTGATTGTGGCCGATACACTGGAAAATACCAGTGGGGTGACCAGGGCAAAAATTCTTGGTATTCCAACCACCACTGATTATGGAAAGGTGTGCGATCTGGCCGGAGTTGATCTGATTTTAAAATTGAAAAACGATGAAATTCTGGCCTGTATCCTGGAAAAAATCAATACAGAAAGGGTTAGTATCATTGATCTGGACACTTACCGGGCCATGTCTTTTATAAGCTTTCTGAAAACAGAAGAAGAAAAGATCAGGGTAAGGGAAAAAATTAAAGACAAAGAGATCTGTAGGGAAGAGCTGGTTTCCCTGTTTGATATATTTTCAAATCGTATGATTGAGATTTCAGACAAGAAAAATGCGTTTTTAAAGACGGAAAGGGAAGACCTGATAGAAATTGAAAAGGAATTATCCCAAATTATCCAGGGCAGTATGATTCCCACCTTTATAATCAATAACGAGCATATACTCACCCATTGGAACAGAGCCTGTGAGGAACTCACAGGTCATAACGCCTATGAACTGGTGGGAACCGACCGCCAATGGGTGCCCTTTAGATCTGCTAAAAGGCCGACCATGGCCGATGTGGTTGTCGGGCAAATGTCCGAGGAAGATGTTAAAAAATATTACGGGTCATCATGGCGGAAATCAAAAATCATTAAAGAAGCCTATGAGGCCGAAGAGTTTTTTCCCCATCTGGGAGAGGAAGGTAAATGGATTTTTTTTACGGCAGCCCCTATTAAATCCCCGGATGGCAAGATCATTGGCGCCATTGAAACCCTAAGGGATCAGACCGAGGATAAAAAAGCCCAGGAGGAGATAGAGCTCCAGGACCAGGAATTGTCCAAACTTTATGAAAAATATAAAACATCGGAAGAAAAATACCGATCCCTGTTCAACAACAATCCCAACCCCATTTTTATTATTGATCACCAAACTCTTGAAATTCTGGATTTTAACCATCGGGTGGAAAATGATTACGGGTATTCCAAAGTGGAGCTTTTGGGCCGTTCTTTTCTGGAGATGGGGGATAAGGATGACGAGACCATTAAAGAGGGGTTAAAGGTGCTTAAAACAGGTGAGGCTGTTCTGTTTACCAAAAAGCGCCATTACAAAAAAAATAAAGAAGCTTTTTTTGTGAATATGAAAGTGGTGAATGCGACGTACAGCCACAGAGATGTGCTCATTGCATCCACCACAGATATCACTGAAAGCGTTGAAAAAGAGACCCAGCTTATCCAGGCCGGGAAACTAGCCACCCTGGGAACCATGGCAGCAGGAATGGCCCATGAAATAAATCAGCCCCTTAATGTGATCCAGATTTGTGCGGATTTGATTTTGAAGATGATTAAAAAAGGGATTGCCATTCCCGATGACGAATTGGTGATGATGGCCAAGGACATAATAGATAATGTTGCCCGGGCCTCGGG
>DAOWDR010000444.1 GCA_030638935.1 Desulfobacteraceae bacterium
AAGGAGGTACCAGGATGGCCCTGGCCCCTATTTTTTTGGCAAGGCCGTAGGCATGGACAGGACCTGCACCCCCAAATGCCGACATGGTGACAGTTGCAGGGTTGCCGCCTTTTTCCGCTATATGGGTTTTGGCAGCCGCCGCCATGGTTTCATTGATAAGATCATGGATGCCGAAGGCCGCCTCCACCATGGTGGTTCCCAAAGGATCTGCTATTTTCTCCTGGATTGCCTTTTTGGAAAGTTCGATATCAAGGGTCATGGTGCCCCCCAGAAAAAAGTCAGGATCAAGATAGCCCAACACCAGATCCGCATCCGTAACCGTGGGATTTTCCCCTCCCTGGCAATAACAGGCAGGTCCCGGGTCTGCACCTGCGCTTTCAGGACCAACCCCAAGAAGCCCCAGCCGGTTGACCTTGGCGATGCTGCCTCCTCCGGCACCAATTTCCATGAGATCCACCACAGGCACCTGGATGGGCAGTCCGCTCCCCTTTTTAAACCGCTGGACCCTTCCTACTTCAAAGGTGGAAACAAGGCCTGCATGGCCCTTCTGGATCAAGCAGGATTTGGCCGTGGTGCCCCCCATGTCAAAACAGAACATCTCTTTTATATCAAACATTTTCCCATAATGCTGGGAGGCAATGACGGCAGCCGTGGGGCCGGACTCAATGATTCGGACGGGAAATTCCCTGGCCGTTGTAACCGAGGTGATCCCCCCTGAAGAGAGCATGATGAAAAGCTTGCCGGAAAACCCCATTGATCCAAGTCTTTTGGTAAGTTTTTTTAAATACCGATAGGTGATTGGTTTGACATAGGCGTTGACCGCCGTGGTGCAGCTTCGCTCATATTCCCGGATCTGGGGCAGCACTTCAAAGGAAGTGGAAAGAAAAAGATCAGGGGCCCGCCTTTCAATGATGGCCTTGATTTTTTTTTCATTGACCGGGTTTTCATAGGAGTTAATAAAGCAGACAGCCAAAGATTCGATTCCGGTTCCCTTGAATTTTTCAAGAACTTCCAGAACCTGGCTTTCCTCCACCTCTTTCAAAACACCGGAGTCTGCCGTGATCCTCTCGTCTACCTCCATGCGAAGGGCCCGGGGCACAATGGGTTCGGGGTATTGGCTGAAAATATCATAGGCATCGTAGCGGATTTCCCGGCCCAGCTCCAGAACATCCCTGAACCCTTTGGTGGTGATCAAACCGGTCTTTGCCCCTTTTCTTTCAATTATGGCATTGATGACCAGGGTGGTGCCGTGGATGACCTCTTCCACCCGGTCCATGAAACCATTTTGTAACTCGGGGATGGTTTCGGCCATCTGGCGGATACCCTGTTCCACTGCATCTGAAGGATCTAAAGGAGTGGTCAGGCATTTATTTGTATGAAATTGCCCGGTAAGATTATTGACCAGGACAAAATCAGTAAACGTGCCGCCAATGTCACACCCCAGACGATAGGTTGCTTCCAAACCGCCACCTCCTTTATTTGTGCTGATTATTAATAAAAGTCAGGTTCTTTCCATTCTCCAAAGGTTTGCCTGAACACCCCGGCCATCTCACCCACCGTGGCATAGGCATGGCAGCATTTCACAAGATGGGGCATTACATTGTCACTGCCCCTTGCCGCCTTTTCCAGGGCCAGAAGAGTTAGCTTTACCTCTTTGTCGTTCCGGGCGGCCCGAACCTCTTTTAAGCTGGCCTTGGATTTTCGGGCCCATTCTTCGTTATATGCATGGAGTTCCACATTGGGTTGGTCTGATTCATTATCGGGCACACCCGGGTTTATCTTATCCCTTAGTGCCGAAGACAAGCCGACTTTTTTGTAAACACCGGACTGGAGGCCTTTTTCAAATTCATAGGCCTGGCTGGATACCTTTCTCTGGATCAACCCGCTTGAAATGCAGTTGACAATGCCGCCAAGCTTGCCCACCTCTTTCATCTCCTCTATAATTTTTTCTTCCATCTCAAGGGTGATGCTCTCTATAAAATAGGAGCCGGCCAAGGGGTCCACGGTGTCCCGCAATCCCACCTCATCCATGAGCAGTTCAAGGGTTCGCAAAGAGAGCAGGGCAGACCGGGGCGTTGGGATGGTATAGGCTTCGTCAAAGGAGCAAAGCGCCGT
>DAOWDR010000508.1 GCA_030638935.1 Desulfobacteraceae bacterium
AAGAACGCAACACCTCAAGAACATCTGAATTAAGAACCACAATACTTTGAACCGGTATGGTTACTGATATCTGTCTTCCAAAGGCATCTTCAATAACAATGGATTCTGCGGATTCCCCGGCCCAGGACCTTCCCCGGACAGATATTATGATCAGGAGGATCAGGCCAGCCAAAAAAAAGCCGGCCCCATAAGATCCTTTAGAACTTGAAAGCAACTTCGGCAAAATAGCTCCTTCCCTCTTCCTTGTAGTACTGGTAGTATTCCTTATCTAAGATATTATTCACACAAACAGAAAAATCCCACCATTTCAGCGGGCTCCAGGTCACTTTGGTATCAAGGTAAAAAGCAGGTTCATAGGTGGAATATACCCCTTCTGCAACATCCGAGTTGTCGGAATTATTGTAAATTTTAGAAATATAACGACCTGTCAGAGTTGCCTTGAACTGGTCGGCTTTAAAATCAAGCCCAAGGTTAAACGCATTCTCAGGTATCCCGGTTACCTGTTTTCCTTCGCTGTCGGGGTCTGTAATATTTTCTATGATCTCGGCATTTGTATAGGTATAATTTCCCCAGATGGAAAAATAATCATTCATGATCCAGGATGACGAAAGTTCAAGCCCCAGGGTTCTTGCCTTGCCTACATTGGTTCTGGTCTTTGTTGAGCCTGCCATTTTGTAATAAATCAAGTCATCTATTTCATTCCAGAAGCCTGTCAAACCAAATTTTATCCGTTTATTATAAAAAGACTGATCAATCCCGGCTTCTACAGTGCGAACAGTTTCCGGTTTCAAATTGGGATTGCTCTGGTAAGTTGTTCCCCATGAAGACCATGTCCTATAGAGTTCATACAAGGTTGGCGCACGAAAAGCCTGACCCACGGAACTTCGTACCACAGTATCGGCCAAGGGCTTCCATACGACGGACAGCTTGGGACTCAGGCTTGATTCGGTATTTTCGGCATAATTGGTTTCAGAACCTGTATTCCCGGACAACCCGTCATAGACCTTCCAATAATCATATCGTGCACCCAGATAAAGGGTAAGCTTTTCATCCAGGTTCCATTCATCCTGGGCATATATGGACCATGTCCAGCTCTTGCCACCCATATGATAGGTTGAATCACTCCTTCCCGAATAACTCCTATAGTACGGGATATTGTAGGAATTGGTATCTGAGTCACCTGTCTTGTAACTGGTACCCATGGTAAAATGATGGGAATCGCCCAGGGGCAAATCCCCCTGGGCCTCAAAAAACCAGGACCTGTTCTCTGTCTCGGCAAGGGTTCCGGGAGAATCGTAATAATCTGCCATTCCTGATCCCGATTCCAGGGTATATCTGTCCTCAACATCATGGAAACTAGCTTTTAAACTGACATTAACTATTTGATAAATCTCCTCGTACCCCAGAGAAAAAATATCTGTCTTGTTGTCGCCGATACCGGTATAACCGATAAAATCATTGGGCCAGAAACTGGCCCTTAAACCTGATCCGGCATCTGCATAGGTGGTATTATCTCCAAAAGTCCCCATATAGGTGTTGGGAGGGCCGTAATCATACTCATGTTCTCCTGAAACAATGGAAAAAGAGAGCTTTCCCGTATCTGTAACATCATATACGGCTTTACCGCTGATGGTCTCTTTTTTTGCATTGTTATCACCCTTATCACCCACCACCCATTTGTCTTGGGTATTGGTTTTGTCCTTCATGGGATAGCCGCCGGATACATTTCCTGCCCCGTTTGAAATTGTTCTTAAAACCGGTGTTGTCGGATATCCGTCCGTACCCTCGCTTTCATAGCCCACACTTAAGCTGAATTTATCATTAAACCGGGTTCCGCAACTTGCGCTGTAGCCATAGGTTCCGTTATTTCCCATCCCCGCCTTGATCATGCCATGGGTCTTTTCCGGTGTCCGGGTAATGATATTGATGACCCCGCCCATGGCATTGCCGCCATAAAGTGCTGATGCAGTTCCCTTAACAATTTCGATCTTCTCAACACTTTCTATGGGCAGCATCCCCCACTCAACACCGCCTGTATAGGCATCATTGATCGGGTGGCCGTCAATCATGATAAGGGTATACCGATCGTTATTAAACCCTCTGAGCCTTACAGAGCTTGTGGAATCCATCAATCCTTTGGTCCGTTTGACAAATATTCCCGGAATAATTGAAAGTGCATCATCAATGGTCTTGATATCCCGTTTTTCAAGATCCTGTCTGGATATGATATTAATGCTTCCCGGCGCATTATTGATATCTTCTTTTGTTTTTGTAGCAGTTACCACAATTTCATCCAGCAGAAAGGTGCTTTCATTTTCCTGCTTCTGGCTTGCCAGACAAACCGTGGTTAATAAAAAAAGCATACTTGCACAAAAAACAATGACAATCTTATTCATAAATCTCCCCCTTTAATCATTTTGTCAATACAGGTATTTTTCTAAAATACAGGTGTATTGACGAGCAGTTATCGCAGTGTTATAAGGAAGAGAAACCCCTTGAATATCAAATAGATTTCAAAAGGGCTTCCCCGGAAGACAGCATGTTTCTTTGACCGGATCCTGTGCTGTCTTCCTATTTTAAATCAAAGCAGTATGGTTATACGGCTTTTTTTACAGCTTGCATTTTTCCCAATAAAAAAAAGCCAAGAGTCCTGGATAGAATTCTTCCTATCAGGCCTTCTTGGCTTATGTTCAAATCTTGACTTTAAATTTTAGCTAGTACAATTTGCTACTGCAATTTCTATTGCAATTTTTCAAAGGTGATACTGAATCCTACATTCTTTGTCAATAACAAACCCAAAACAACTTTATTTCATAAAATTTTACTCATGGGAATGCTCATGGGGTTCTTTTCCATGATCCCGGTGATCATGATCATGGGGCCCATGTGTATCTGTATGATCATGGATTTTCTCTCCGTCATGGCTATGGTGGTGTTCGTGGCCATGTGCATGGGTATGGGTGTGAGGATGCTTGTGTTCCTTGCCATCATGCAGATGACCATGGTCATGCTCATGGGTATGATCATGTTTGTGGCTGTGCTTGTGCTTATTAAGATTGACTTCCATTGTATTTCTCCTTTTTATTAAAAATTTCAATAAACAAAATTTTTTATATTTTCGAGT
>DAOWDR010000183.1 GCA_030638935.1 Desulfobacteraceae bacterium
CCCTTTGCTCCGGGCAAATTCAATCATCCGGTTCAGGCAATTCTCCTGGTGGGTAAGCAACCTGTCCCATTGAAATCCGGGCTTGGGTGTAAAGGACTCCACGATAGTCTTATCTTTTAAAAATTTGCGCCTCAGGGTCATCCCCAGGCAGCTGTAATCAGCCAATTTAAAATACCATGGTTTATGCCGCTGGAGCTTGTGTACAAAAGCCATGGGCCAGGTGCTGCCCTCTTCCCAGTCACTGCCCTGCATATAGGCTATGGAAATATCATTCACATTGGGCCGGAGCAGCAAAATATCATCTTTTTCAATGGGGAGTGATGTCACAAACTCAGCGGCCTGATGACCACTGTAACCGATGACAGAGGCATTCATAATTCTAACGTTATACCCTTCCCTGTCCAGATGGTTCTGGAGTATTTTAAACCAGATCTTTTCTTCACAAATAAGTTTGGCCCCGAAAAATTCAGATTCTCCCACCAGCCATATGTGCCTGCAACCTTCTCTTCGTTCCGGGGAACGCAGCCCCAGACTGTTGATGTGTACCTGTTCTCCAGCATAATGGGGTTTGAGGCGCCAGTAAAGTGGCGGGCCGCATTCTTCAATGAATGTATTATAGGGATACTCCCCAATGCGTTTGGGAATAAATTTAAGGTCGTATTTTTTATAATACTGCAATCGAATCACAATTTCGGTCACAACAATCAAAACAAGTAGAATAATGAAATACATAAAGGTCCTTTATTTTTTTTAAAAGCTATTTAATCAGATCCGTCCATAACGCTTCTCCGGGTGGATGCGCAGGCCTCATCTGCCAGTTTTATCAGGCGGCCCAGGATGTACAAGCTTGCACATCCGGTAATGATCATGGATACTGTGTGGCTGATATAGGCAGCCTGCCCGCCCCAACAATAGCTAAAAAGAAAAGCCAAAGGAAGTCTCAGGCAGACAAGGCGCAACAGGTTAATGATCAGGGAGTACCCGGGCTGTTTTATGCCCTGGGCAATCCCGGTCATGATCAACTCGGCAGGAACCAGAAAATATCCGATAAGTGCAGCCCTTAAAGCAAATGAAGATAATTTTAAAACCTCGCTGCCGGGATTGAACAACCCGATAATATCGGGGGCAAACACCCACAACAGCAGTCCGGCCGGTATCAGCACGCCATAGCAGACTGCAAAAGAGATCCGGATTGATTCCCGGATACGGTCAATATTTCCAGCTCCCAGATTAAATCCGGCAAAAGGTATCAAGGAACAGGATAAGCCGTAGAGCGGCAGCACAATCATTTGCTCCATGCGGGAAGAAAGATTCCATGCCCCCACATAAGCCGGCCCAAAAGGAGCCAGCACAAAATTTAAGCCCACCAAAGAAAAGGGAATAATCATCATGGCCAGGGCCACAGGCCCGCCGGCCCATGCAATCTGTTTCCAAAATTGGGTTTGACCCTTCTTGAACACTAACCCGGGCCTGTTCTTTTCCTGCCTCTTAAGCGCCGCCCACATGATGATACCGGCCACGGCCCAGCCAATAAAAGAGGAAAGCGACGCACCGGCAATTCCCATATTGCAGACAAAGATTAAAAAAGGATCCAGCGCAATGTTTATCAGATTGCCGGCAATCATGGCCAGCATGGGGGTTTTTGCATCGCCGTAACTTAAAAAGATCCCTTCACAGATCATGGTGAACCCCATGGCCGGAAAAACCCATGCCAGCCAGAAAACAAATTTGTTAATCTCCGGCATCACTGTGGGATCAACATTAAATAATCCAAAAACAGATTGGTTGACTGAGGAAAAGGAAATCAGGCAAAAAGGACCGATCACCAGCAGTGCCAGGGGCAGGGCAGAAGCAATAACGCTGGCGGCCCTGCCGGGGTCATTGTTTCCCCGTGCATGGCTGACCAGGACAGTGGTCCCCACGGCAATGCCCTTTGACACGGACATGGCAAGATAGAGCACTGGAATGGACAGGGAAAGGGCTGCCAGTTCAACCGTACCCAGCCAGGAGACAAAAACAGTGTCCACAAGACTATAAAGGTTCTGAAAAAACATGGAAACCATGGCAGGCAGTCCCAGTTTTAACAGGACGGTTAACACCTTGCCTTTCCCCATATTCATGGTGTTTTCACTCATTTAAACTTGTATTCTGCTACTTGGAAGTTCTTTTATAATCCGGCCAAAAATCTTACAGAATTCTTCCATGACCGGCTGCTGGACCAAGCTGATGCGAATCCAGTTGGGGAAACGAAATCCTGTCATGGTACGGACCATGATTCCCCGGGTCATGAGTTTGCGGTACATGAGGGTATCGGATATGGGAACCTTTACCATGAGATAATTGCCCTGGTTACAGACATAGGTCAAGTCCAGTTCATCAAAAAGAGAGCAGAGCAATACCTTTGCCTGCCCCACCATTTTTCTGGTCTCTCTGATAAAGGATCCGTCATTGGAAAGAGCTGCAAAAGCCGCCCGTTGGGCCAGGGTATTGACAGAATAAACAACGTGGGTCCGCCGTATCATTTCTACAATTTCAGGGGTGGAGCACAAATAGCCGATGCGAAGGGAAGCAAGGGCATACATTTTAGAAAAAGTCCTGAAAGTAACCACGTTGGGGTATTGATCCATGAGGGCCATACCATCGGGGAAATCTTCTTCTTCCACATATTCACGATAGGCTTCGTCAATGACTACAACGGCACGGTTATCCACGGCATCCAGAAAGCCTGTCATGGTGTCCTTGTCCCAATAGGTGCCTGTGGGGTTGTTGGGATTGCATACAAACATTATTTTGGTACGCCTATCCATGGCATCCAGCATGGCCTTAGGGTCAAAGGCATTGTCTTTCAAAGGGATAAGCCTTGCTTCAAATCCGGAGAACTCTGCCACCCATTCATATACGGCAAAGGTCTTGTCTGCGGTAATTATATTATCACCTTTCTCGCAAAAGGCCTTTATCACTGAAGCAATAACTTCGCAGGATCCGTTTCCTACTAAAAACTGCCCAGGGTCCTTGTCAAATTTCTTTGACAATATCTCCCGAAGATCAAAACAGTCTCCATTGGGATATACGGGCACCGTCTTTGGCTGAAAGTCGCTCATAACTCCAGTCACTTCAGGAGGAGGTCCCAAAGCATTTTCGTTATTGTTCAACCGGTGCAGGTGGTCCACACCATACAGCCGCATGAGTTCCTTGTCCGGTTTACTGGGATAATAGACCTCAAACGCCTGGATATGGGCGGGTACAATACGGGAAAAATCCAATTCATACATGCTGAAAAACCAGGATATCGGATTTGCCGCCATAGGGCAGTACAAGTCTGGGCACGAATCCATTGTTCATAATTGCTCCGCCTATGGCAGCCTGCCATCCATAAGCCAGATCGAGCCTGATAAAAATAGTGTTAAATTTTTCTTTGTACAGCATCTTAATATGCTGGGCCACACAATCGGCAGCATCCGCGCCTGTCACCATGGGAACAAGGGTTGCCTCCCCAATGTCGGGCCTGAGACGGGCTGAAAAGACAGAGCGTTCCGGCAGGGTTTCCCCCTGGCCGTCCGTCACCTTGATATCCCGCATGAGGACCTGCCGCCTGTATATGTCTTCAAGAAATTCCACATAAGCGGGATGGGCCCAGACTGATGCGCCCATATCCTCGCGCAAATGACGATACCAGACATCCTGGGGTGATTTTTTGTCATCTGTCTGGATCAATTGGCCCAGAGATTCAAAATTCTGTGTGGGAAGGCTGGTGGTGGCCAGTTCACTGAACAGTCCCATGGCCCGTGTTCTGGCCGCTGTGTTGATGAGGTGTTTTATAAGGATATCCGGGACCTGACCTCCTGTTGTAAAATTATAGGGCCCGGAAAAACCAATGCTCTGTTCCGAAGGGGTACGCCAGCAGATTATTCCGGCCAATGCATCGGTCTGGTCCAGAGCCAGGGCAATATACAGATCTTTTTTGGCAACCATGTCAGCCACCTTGCCGGGTGTAAAAAACGCCCGGGGAATTTTATCAGGGGCATAGAGTCCCAGGGTCTTGACACAAGCAGCCTTGATCAGTTCCGGTTCCGGATTCCGGGCAATGGTCAATGCCCCTTTGGACTGAATCGCTGTTGCCGTTTCTGGTTTGATAATTGGGTAATCACGGTCTTTGCGCATTGCCAGGTGTACGGTATCCCCTTTAAGGCGTATTGTGAATCCGTCCACTGCACGTGAGGCCAGGAGCAGTCCCAGATGATCCATTCCATCCCGTGTATTTGCATCTGTTTCTGCCACAATATTCATGGCCCAGAGTTCTGAAGGGTCGGCTTTAAAGGAAAAATCAATCCGCACATACCAGCCCCCCGAATCAAGGCTGAAACAGATCCGGGAACCCGGGGCTGTTTTTGCCAGATGGAGCAAAATTTCTTCAACCGCCAGGGTCAGCATTGTGGTTTTCCTGCTGTCCAGACCGTGCACAGGTGCACCGTTTTCCACAACTGACTGCACCAGTGGAAGCCAGGCAATATCAGCAGACAGCTTCATTGAAATCGATTGATCAAATAGCTGCATAATTTTCCTTTTTAATTGTAATTTGGAAACAACAGACCCAAGATAGCTAACTGTTTACCG
>DAOWDR010000052.1 GCA_030638935.1 Desulfobacteraceae bacterium
CATGGCATGTAGACTCTCTTTTTGAGTGGTGGATTGAAGCCCCCAATTAATTTCTTCAACAGATGTATTGTCTACTCCCATTACTATCAGATTTTATAACCCAAAAAATCAGTATTTCTACCAATAGATTTATTCAAATATTTATGTAAATGTTATTTTCAATATAATTTCAAATAAGGGGGGGCCTTATGAAACGTTTTTTACTAATTATCAATTGTTTTTTTATCTTATTATGCGTCACACAAGCCACAGCACAAATCATTGATGGCGACAGCTCTACATTTGAATACGGGCACGTCAATTTCTATGATGATATCACAGGCCGAACCTGGTTAGACCTGGATCAGACTTTCTTGCCAGCAACGCCACCTTCATACCAGCAAACTGTTGACTATTTAATCTCAAATCCAACATTAGCTGGATACACTATGGCTTCAATTGGAGATGTGTTGGAGTTATACGACAATCGCGGGAATTTACCAGGAGCTCAATTTTGGTATTACGTACAGGGCGGAACGTATATACCTTATGTAGATACTTTCAGTGGCGGAGTTGTATACGCACCGGAATTAGCGGATGGTAGTTCTGACTATAATATGGTCTGGATGGACCAACTAGTTGGAGATGTCTCAGCGCCATCCCAAATGCTTGATAATTATTATTCGACTGCCACTCCGACCAGAGGAGTAGGGGTCTGGGCGTATAAAGAAACCATCCAGGGAAACCAGGTCCCTGAACCTACCACAATGCTCCTCTTCAGTTTCGGGCTTTTGGGTCTTACAGGAATTAACAGAAAAAAAAGCTAATCGTAAATCATTGTTCAAAATACTAAGAGCAGGGTCATTAAATTGGTCCTGCTTTTTCATTTGGTGACACCGCACCTCCGCTTATCAGCCGTTATCAATACTCCTGGGACACCAGTCCTTCACTTATGGCATACCGGATGAGCTCAGCAATACTGTTGAGATTAAGTTTTTTCATGATATGGCGTCTATGGGATGACACGGTTTTTACGCTGATGAATAAACGGGAGGCAATCTCTTCCGATGTCAATCCTTCCGCAACAAGCTGAAGGATTTCCCGTTCCCTTGGGGTAAGCCGTGAAAAAACAGAATTTTTATTTGACGAAAAATCACCGGTATAATCATCCATGACCCTGCCGATGATCTGGGAACTTAGGTAGGGCTTGTTTTTCATAACGGCACGTATGGCCTGGGCAAGTTCCTCAAATGCGCAGTGCTTAACCAGATAGCCGGAAACGCCTGCCTTTAACATTTCTCTGACAAACCGGCTGGTTGAATGGATGGAAAGTGCGATCACTTTTACATCGGGATTTTCCTTAAGAATTATTTTTGTGGCATCAATGCCGTTAAGATCGGGCATGTTGATATCCATGACAACAATATCGGGCCCATGCCGTTTGGCAAGTGCAACCGCATCACGTCCATTGTCTACATCGGCCACAACGTCCATATCTTTTTCACCTGCAATCAATAAACAAAGGCCATCCCTGATAAGCTTGTGGTCATCTGCAAGTAAAATTTTGATGGGCATAATTAATCCTGACTGATTTGGTTAGGTTTGTTTCTATCAAATATACCCTGATTTTTAAGAAAAATCAAATTCCCTGGATGAAAAGTTTTATTCTGAGCCTTGACTTTTTGCCTTGATTTGAATACGAATATTCACCCTATTATAAAATCCCAGGAAACAAAAAAGTGAAATCTGACTTTCCTTATTTTTCCCTCCCGACTATATTCTTGCTTGTTATTCTATTGGCTCCGGCAATGGCGCTGTTTCAAGAATTCTCAGTTAAAGATACCGAAATTAAGACGAATCACGGCCACCAATATGAAATGCTGGAAGGGTGGGAGTATCACTGGGGAGAGCCAAAAAAAAATGCAATACCCGTATCCGGGTGGAAAGCCGTAAAGTCACCCATTAACCCGCCGCAGCGGAAAAGCCGAACTCTACTCTGGCTGAGAAACAAGATGCCCTACGAAAACTTTGAAGTCCCGGTCCTGCTCATTGACGGCAAGGGGGTACTGTTGACCTTTGAGGCATTTATTGAGGATCGAATGATTTACAAATTCGGGAAACTGACCTCCTCAGGCCAGGGGAATCTTTCCGGTATTTCATCCCATCTGATCCACCTTGGCAATAATTTCCAGGGAAAAACACTGACATTCAAGGTTTTTTCAGATTATTCAAACATTGGTATCCGGGGAAAAGTTTTCATGGGATCGGAGTCAGACCTGATTCAAAGAATTATAAAAAAAGATTTTAACCGGTTTGTAATAGGGCTTTTCATGGTGTTCATCGGTGTTCTGGATCTGATTATCTATCGGAAAAGCATGAAAACAACCGGCGCTGTTTCCATGTTTGGAATTCTTGCCATCAGTCTTGGGCTGTATACCATTAATATTACCGCCATAAAGGACCTGATTTTTTATGCACCAATGTTCTGGTTCAATGTTTATATTGTTGCCATGTCCCTAATTCCAGTGGGTGCAATGGGGTTTATTTGGCAGATTTTCAGGCCGGTGTCTGGAAATTTCTACCACCGCATTTGGCAATTTCACCTTGGCTATGCCTTCATCTGTCAGATAACATTCATTTTGATCCTGAACGATCTTTTGCCCATGATCATCGGCTCCATGATGCTGAACACCCTGCGGATATTTTTAATTTCTGAGTTGATATTAATTGCCGGTGTGTGTGTTAAAGATGCGTTTATAAAGGGCAATATCCTGGCAAGGGTTTACCTGTGCGGATTTGTCCCCATTATCCTGGGCGGGGTCCATGATGCCCTTGTGGGGCTTGGGAAAATTGAATCTTCTTACTCCTTTGTCCCCTGGGCACTGATGTTTTTTATTATAAGCCTGGAAATTATCAAACGGCAGCAGAATATTAAAACACGACACATGCTCAAGACATATGCCCGGGAGCTTGAAGCGAAATCCAGTGAAAAGGCTGAATTAATCAGAGACCTCCATGACGGCATCGGAGGGGTTGCAACCAGTGTAAAATTTCTTTCTGAAATGGGACTTAGTGATCCATCAATCAAAGGAATGAAAAATAAATTTTCAAGTATATCGGCACTTTCCAGCGACTGCCTGATAGAGATAGGAAATTTTATGCATTGCCTTGATGAAGAGGAAACCGACTGGATAATGGTCGTGGAAAATCTTTATCGCACAGGAGAAAAAATCGTCAGCCCCCTGGGATTGTCCTTTGATTTTAGGGAAAATATTGATCCCCATGTTAAAAAGCCGAACAGTGTCCTTTTTTTAAATGTTTTAAGAATTTATAAAGAAGCCCTGACCAATATCATCAAACACTCGGAGGCCGAGCATGTTTTTGTCAGAATCGATATAACAAAAGAAAAATTGATATTGTCCATAAAAGATGATGGAAAGGGGTTTGGAAACGACATCATACGGGGCCGGGGCCTTTCCAACATGCAGTCCAGGACGAAAAAGCTGAACGGCAAATTGACGATTGACTCGAAAAGGGGAACCTGTTTGACCCTGGAATTAACGCTTAAAGCGCCATTATAGCAGATTCAGGCACAGGTGTTTTTCCAGACAAAAGTTCCCGGGAACGGTGCGGGAAGCCGGCACTACCTTGCGGTGGTGCCCTATGTTTTAAGACATGAGTTACTTCTTTTTCTCTTTTTTCCTCCTTTCCTTCTTTTCCTGGTCACAGTGCAATGCCTCTTCTTTGAAAAGCGTTAAAAAGCACCTGTTGCAAGAAATGCAGGATGCTTTTGTCCGGTCTCCTGCTGCCCATCTTTTGACAAGTCCCGGTTCCCTTATAAGCGGTCTTGACAGGGCAACATAATCGGCAACCCCTGAACTTATGACCTCCTCTGCAATATTATGGGAGAGAAAACCACCCACAAGAATAAGGGGTATCCCTATTTTCCTTTTAAAGGCCTGGGCAGCCTTTCTATAGTAGACTTCCCTGTCTTCAGACTTTGATGTTCCCCCTCTGGAGGGAATAAGCTTGCCTGATTCAAAGGTTCCGCCGCTCATCTCAATGGCGTCCATCCCTTGTTTTTCAAGCATCATGGACACCTTAATCCCCTCTTCCTTCGTGATTCCGCCTTCGAGGAAATCCTCGGAGTTGATCTTGACCATGACGGGAAATGAGGTTCCAACCCGTTGCCTGATCTCCTGGTAGACTTCGACAAGCAACCTTGAACGGTTATCAAGGCTTCCGCCATAGTCGTCATCCCGCAGGTTATAATAGGGAGATAAGAACTGGCTCAACAAATAGCCGTGGGCTGCGTGGATCTGAACTGCGTCAAAGCCGGATTCAACAGCTCTTTGAGCGGCATCACCAAAGGCTTTTACCGTTCTTTCAATATCCTGAACCGTCATTGCAGATACTTTTTTAACATCCTTTGCAAACACATCAGAAGGCCCCAGGGGGGAATATTCATCTTTCCCAACACCCCGGTTTCCGGCGTGGGCCAACTGCACAGCCACAACCCCGCCATTTTCGTGGACAGCCAAAGCAACCTGTTTCAAACTGTCCACCATTGCATCGGAATAAATACCCATCTGCCGGGGGCCTGCCTGGCCTTCCAATGTCACATGGGCATGTCCGGTAATAATAAGCCCCACCTCTCCTTTGGCCAGTTCTGCCATGCAGCCCAATAATTTGTCATTGGCAACCCCATCAAGGTCTGCCATTGCCTCGTGGGTGGCGGATCTGACAAAACGGTTTTTCAGCTCCAGGCCATTTATCTTTGTTGATTCAAACAAGGTGGACATATTTCTCCTTTTACAATTTTAATTAATCCTTAAAACCGTGCATTTTCAGGTTCTCACATCAATTTGTCCATGCAGGGAAATAATCTTCTCAAAACTATTCTCAAAAATCAAGGAGCTTATTTCCAATAAGTGTGGCGACCTTGTAATTAATACAAACTAAATTTTTTCTTATAGGCGGTTGGGGAAAGACCGGTTGTCTTTTTAAACAATCTTCTAAAGGAACTCACATCTTCATATCCGACTGCCCAGGTAATGGCGTCAATTGATTCACCCGTTGTTTCAAGAAATGTTTGCGCCTTTCCAATACGAAGATGCTGAATATATTCAAGGGGGGTATCCCCGGTTGCCTTCTTGAATCTTCTGGCAAATGTCCGCTCACCCAGGCCGGCTTTTTCTGCAAGACTTAAAACAGATATGACCTGGGTATAATGTTTCTCCATCCAGTTCTGAACCTTCAGAATATTTTCATCTCCATGGGCAATATTAAAATCAAATCTTGTATAAGGGGTTTGCAACCGTTGTGAAGGGTCCATGAGCAAGACTTTTGAAACACAAGACACAAGTTCAAATGATCCGAACCGCCCGATAAGATACAGGGCAAGATCCATGTAGGCGGTGACCCCGCCCGCCGTGATAACCTCCCCGGCATCCACAATCATTTTTTCTTTCTTTAGGATGACATTAGGATAGCGTTTTTGAAACTCATCTGCCAGGTGCCAATGGGTGGTTGCTTTTCTTTTGTCAAGCAGCCCGGTTTCAGCCGCTAAAAAAACTCCGGCACAAACCGCAGAGATAAAAGTTCCCTTTTTATTCTGATCACACAACCAGCCAATCAGCCCCCTGTTTGACAGGATGGGTTCAAAATCCCCGTATACAACCGGGATAAAGATTATATCCAGGGATCCACAAGCATCTTTTCCCATTTGGGGATCAAGTATCATTCCATTAAAACAGGTGACAGGCAATCCATCATCCGTGATGATCCTCGGGTTAAAAAGATCTATTTTTTCCTCGGGGAACAGTCGTTTCCACTCAAGGGATGCAACGGAAAATATGTCAAATGGTCCGCTCACGCTTGACTGCATGCAATTTTCAAGTGCCAGGATACCGATATTAACCATGCCTTCCTCCCGTGGATTTTGGTTCGCCTTAAAAGCACATTGTCTGATATCACACTTTTTTTGTCAATTCCGACACTTTTCAAAGAACAAAATTTTCAATACAATAACCACAAATAAAAAACCACCCACTATTAAAGGAAAGAAAAATGAAGATCCATCATTTAAGAAACGCCACCTGTGTGATTGAATCCGGGTCAAGCCATATTCTGGTTGATCCAATGCTCAGCAAAAAAGGTGAACTGCCGCCATTTGCATATTTGCGGCATAACCCCAGGCGAAACCCAATTGTCCCGTTACCTGATAATGCATCCCAAATTTTAGACAGGGTCACCCATTGCCTCATAACCCATTCCCAAAAATGGGGAATCGAACTATTGACCCATACCGATCACCTGGATGCGCCGGGAAAATCTTTTCTGAAAAATAACCGGATTCCCGTCATCTGCCCTAGGCAAGATGCCGCTTACATGAAAAAAATAGGGATAGACATTGAAGTCGCACCCGATTACTGGCAGACAAAACCACTGCTTGGCGGACAGATAACAGCAGTTCCTGCACAACACGGCCATGGCTGGACCCACCACCTCATGGCCAATGGGGCAGGGTTTTACCTTGAGCTTCCAGATGAACCCTCTCTATATATCAGCGGAGACACCGTCTATACCGATAAAGTCCAGCGTGCTTTGAATGAATTCAAACCGGACATTGCCATGGTCGCCGCAGGCAGTGCCAGTCTGGATGTGGGTGGACTCATTCTCATGTCCCTGGAAGAGATCATCACCTTTATCCAAGAAGCACCGAATAGGGTGGTTGCCAATCACCTGGAATCACTGAATCACTGTCCCACAACACGGGTACAATTAAAACAGGAATTAGAAAAAAGAGATCTGTTATCAAAAACTTTTATCCCGGATGATGGCGAAACCATAACCATGGAGGCTGTCTGAAATAACCAAAGGAGTTAGGCAACCAGCGGATGATGACAAATAAAACCAGAAGATGGACTATTGCCAGCTAAAATGATAAATAACCTGGAATTAAAAAATTAACTTAATCAACTGAGATAATAAAATGGAAAGATTTTTGGTTATTGTTGTTTCTGCGGCCATTGGAACCGGTTTTTTCCTATGGTTTTCCCAGGCTGTTAAAAAGCAATACATGCAAGAATACATAATGTCACACCAGTGGCTGCTGCACCCGAATTCAATTTGTTACTGGCGGACAGCCATGTCTGCCGTGGGATTTATCATCTACTTTTTCACCCCATATCAATCCTTTGCCATATTTATATTTACCTTTGCGGCAATACTTGATGGAGCCGACGGTGTTGTGGCAAGGGGATGCAATCTGGGTTCCACCTGGGGAGAATGGCTGGATCCCATGTGTGATAAATTGACATATTTGCCGCCATTGATTGGATTTGCCTATTC
>DAOWDR010000741.1 GCA_030638935.1 Desulfobacteraceae bacterium
AAGAAAGGTCACATCGGGCTGGCTGCCGCAGACCGGGCAATATCCTTTTTTTAAATCAGGCCCGCCCTTAAGATAAGATGCCAGCTGGGTCCCGCAGGCCTGGATGGAAGGTGTCATGGCACTGAAGGCAAAAAAGGTTAAAGCATCTTCGGGAATATCAAGTTTTTCAGCAAATTTTATTAGATCCTGGTTGTTGAGCAGGGCAAAAAAGATATCTTCCGTAACGATTTCATCGGATGCCAGGGCTGCGCTAAGTTTTTCTCCGGCACGGGCCAGCTTAGGCGCATGGGCAACTGCCAGGTCACAGATTCTTTTTAGAAGAAGGGCTGAAGCATCCTGGTCAATTAAAAATTGGGAAGGATCAATCAAGGGCATCTCATTGGTTTTTTTTAATGCCAATAGACCAGGGTCAATGATAATGGGGGAAAGGTTGATATTGGGACGGCTTTGGGCCTGGGCCGCAAATACCTGTCCATAAAAATCTATCAAGGCGCCATAGGCAGGTCTTGCTTTTTGAATCAGGGCGGCTGTTTGGCTGATCTGGTCAATTGTTAGTTCAGGTCTGGTAATCTGGGTCATTGGATTTTTCCTTGGAAAACCCGGGGAAACTAGGTTCCCCCGGGCATATTAGGTAATTAACAACTGGGCCTTATACTTTCATCAGTCTGGCAAGGGGTCCCATCATCTTGCGGATGGCCACACTCCGACTCATACCACCCTGGTCCGCACTTGCAACGGCATACTCGGAATAAAGGGATGGCTCAAAGGCCGTAAGGTAAATTACATTAACATCACCTGGATCCAGAAGCATGGCTTTAGGATACTTTTTCTGGACGGTTTTAAGCCGTGCTTCCGCCAGGGCCAGCATCTCAGGCCTGTCTCCGAAATTCATGGCACCGGTGGGGCAGGTAGTAACGCAGGCCGGTTTTAACCCGTTGTGGACCCGGTCGTTGCACATGTCGCACTTGAAAATAGTGCCGTCGGGCCCTTTCCTGGGTATATTATAGGGGCAGGAGCCAATGATTTCATCGGCATCCAATTCCTTTGTTTTTGCCGTGTACAAAATGGCACCGGTTGCAGGATCCTTGTAGATGGCATTTTCATCAAAGGCGGTTTCCAGGCAGGGGGCATCAATGCAATGCCGGCACTGGTCAGGGAAAAAGAGCCAGTGAAGTTTATTTCCTATAATCTCTTCGTTCATCCGCACCAGTTTATAGGTGGAAAAGGAGAGATCTTCAGGGTTTTGCATGCTGCCTCTATTCACTGTGGCTTCAGCCGGCAGGTCGTGCCATTGCTTGCATGCCACCTGGCAGGCTCTACAGGCTGTACAAACGGTTGTATCGATAAAAAATGATTTATTCATGTTGGCTCGCCTCCTTAGAGCTTTGTCACATTGACCATAAATGCCTTGGTTTCAGGAATCCGGGTATTGGGATCTCCGGCCGGTGGTGTCAGAAGATTTGCTGTTTCTTCCGTGCCAGTGGCAGGCCAGCGCCAGCCGTAGTGCCAGGGAATTCCTACCTGGTGAACCGTTGCATATCCGATTTTAAAGGGTTTGAACCGTTTGGTAACCACGGCGGTACATTCAAGGGCGGCTCGGGCGGAGCTGACTTTCACCCGCTCCCCGTTTTTAATGCCCCGCAGTTTGGCCAGTTCCTCGCTCATTTCCACAAATACATTGGGCTGAAGTTCCATGAGCCATTCCTGGGGACGGGTCATAAGGCCCGTCTGCCAGTGTTCGCTCACCCTATAGGTGGTGCCAACAAAAGGAAAGCGGGGATCACAGGTGGCGTGCTGGTCATCCTTGGTGGTGTAGACAACTGCTGTGGGGTTGACCATCTGGGAGGAGAAATAGTTCTTTTCAACCGGGCATTCAAGGGGTTCGTAATGCTCGGAAAAAGGACCGTCTGCCCGGCCCGGCCCAAAGATTTGGCCATGGCCGTGTTTTCTCATGATAAAAGGATGTTTGGCATCACTTCGTTTGGATCCGTCTGGGTTTTCCAACGGATACCATCCGCCATCGGGCACATCCCCTGTCCATTTTTTGGAAACATACTTGCCGTTCTTTTCTTCCCCTTCAAACCGGATGACCCAGTTCTTTTCATCCCAGGGACGGCCCTTGGGATCCACAGAGGCCCTGTTGTAAATAA
>DAOWDR010000570.1 GCA_030638935.1 Desulfobacteraceae bacterium
CGTCAAAACCTGCTTTGGAAGCCCTGGCAGCTGCCCTGGAAAAATCATTGATCAGTTGATTGATATCTTTTATATCCATGATTATCGGCTCAACATCCGGACGAAACGCCACTCCGGATGGCGAAAACCCCTGTCGTTCATTTTCACGCAGGAAGCATCTCGGGCCTGCATGGTTTAGCTGGACAACGGCTTTAGCCCCTTGTCCCTGTATGGTATTGACTAACCTTTTCATACCAGCAATTTGGACGTCATCCCACAATCCAAGACTATTGGGGACAATACACCCGCCCGGATGAACAGATGTTGCTTCCACAATTGTAAGCCCTATATCCTTTGATCGTTCTCTGTAAAAATGGAGAATATCCTCTGTGACAAATCCTTCCGAAGATCCATAGTTTGTTGTAATCGGCGGCAGAACAAGTCTGTTTCGAAGGCTCATCTGTTTTATCGTCACTTCACTATTGAGTATCATCATCTATATATTCCTCTGTGGCAGTGTTCATATTTCCAAATAGGGAAAATCCCCGGGCTTGACCAACCCGGTCATTGGAATCTCTATGACCCCGTTTACCTCCCGTGCCCCTGTTTTTGCCAGAATAAACCCAGGATCCATGGCCCTGAAATATGAGATATCATAGGGATCCAGTTGGAGAAAGTTTTTTTCTTCGCCATTGGCGTTCTCCCCATGGGAATTCGACCGGCGGACAAGGGAAGAGGTCAGGCCAAAATCCACCTCCCCCAAAGGGGTTTGGATCATGTACAAGGGAATTTCCCGTCCCGAACAGACCTTTCTGACATGGGAGGCAATGGCAAGCACCTGATCGATTTCAATGGGATACTCCCTGTTAAATCGGTTCTGGACAGCAAGTCCTGCCGCATAGACATGGTGAAAGTCAATGCCAGCCCTGCGAAGACTGTGGGCCATTTCGGAAATAATCTCAGGATCCTCATTCACCCCGGAAACCAGGGCCAGGTTGGCATAGGTCTGGACACCCCGGCGACTGAGCTGCCCAACCACCTTCCCATGTTCCGGGAGAATTTCCCCGGGTAACATCCACCAGGTTTCCATTTCAATTTTCAGGGGATCACCAATGGAAAAGTTTGCCAATCCAGCCAGGGTGTTAATGAGTTCCCGGGTAATCGCTTTTGGGTACGTCTGGAAGGCCTGCCACCGTATCCGGATACAGGCAATGTGATCCATTCCCCCAAGGGAGGTTGCTATCTTGCAGATCCTGTCAACCTGGGAAACAATTGCCGATACCCCTTTATCCGGCACATGGAGGATCACATCCGTGATTTCCAGGTTCTCCAGGAGATAGGAAATAGCAGCAGTATCCAGTCCTTTATCCGGGGTCAACACAAGCTCCACCCGGGTTTTATGGACCCGGGCAATGGCGGGGGAAGGGGTGTTGACAATGGAAGAGGTTGAACCGGAAAAAAGGCTTTCCCTGATCCTTTGGAGGGCTTCCGGGCCGGGCTGCTGACCCGGCCTTTGGCCTGGCCTGTTCCCCGGGACCCAGGTTAAGGCATGGTTTCCCTTGAAAAGATTCTTGTCTCCCATGTCAATAAGGCACTTCACATTCAAGGTTCCGTCTTCGTTCTCCACACTATCATGGAGGGGGGTATCCTCCCCTGTTACGGAGTTAAAATAGGCCCGGGTATAGGGGGTTCGAATCCAGATATGGTCGGGATCTAATTTGTCCTTTGCCACGGCCCATCCGCTGGTGTGCCATTCCATTTTTCCCAAGGGGGTTGCCGTGCACAGCTTGGGAATGCACCGGTCCGACAGATGGGCCCGGAGATAGCGATGGGCCTCAATGGATTCGGATATGGGGGTCCAATAGGTTTGGGTGCCGTGGATTGGATGACAGGGGGTAAAGATATAATAAATCTGGGCCCCTGCATTTCTTAAAAGAGTAAACAGCCTGGCCAGAACAGGACCGCTGTTGTTTAAGTTGTTTAAAAACGGGGTCTAGACATAGACAACTATGCCGGCTTTCACAAGATCTGAAATAATATCAAGGCTCTGGAGGGATACCTCATCGGGGTGGACAAAATGGACTCCTATCTCAATGCGCTTCCCCTTTTTTCCACAGGCGGTCTGTTTTTTTTTCAAGTACCTTAAGTATTCCCTATTGTTTTTTAAAAACAGGTGGGGATAATAGGCAATGGATCTTGTGGCAATGCGCAGGGTTTTAACATGGTCAATCTCCATTAACCCATCCAGGGCCGCATCCATATTTTTCCGGTTTAACAAAGGCTCTCCCCCGGTGATCAGGATCTCCTTGACCAAGGGCAGGTTTTTCACCCTTTCCACGGCCTTGTTCACATCTGCCACACAGGGACTTTTTTCTCCCCGGAAGCTTTTATGCTTCCTGAAACAAAACCTGCAATAAACAGGGCAGCGCATGTCCAGCAAAAATATCACCCGGTTCTGGTACATCTGCTCCAGCAAGCCCCTTTTAAAATGACCGTCAAAGGTTATGGTATGGCCCCTGGGGTCAAGCTCTTCGGCAAAGGGAAAATACTGGATTGCCACAGCCCTGGAAACCTGTGACTGGCGAATTACATGGTCGGAAAGCCGGACCGGGTATAGGTCCATGACCTGCTGCACCGCCTCCCTGGTCTGGTCATCAGGACAAATGCCCGTCTTTTCTTTTAGCTGGTCAATGGTCTTCACGGACATGAGACGGTCTGAAGGATTAATTTTTTCAAGGAGCCAATATAAAAATAGAACCGGGAAAAAAATCCCGTTCATGGCCACCTGTTTTTGGGAACCTGAGAAAGAGTCTTTTCGGATGCCTGCAAATAAATCTGTGAAAAAACCTTTGGGATCATGTTCATAGCCGCAGGCGATCATGAACACATCAAACCTTTCCCCGGGTCTTACTCCTTTAAAAATCTTGGCCTGCTCCCGGC
>DAOWDR010000431.1 GCA_030638935.1 Desulfobacteraceae bacterium
AAGGCAAAAGAAAAGGGAAGGACAAAGGTATTGGTTCATTAGAATATTGAAAAATCAAAAAAAAATATACAGGAGCGGGAATGGGATCTGAGATAGAACTCGATTATTTACTGAATCATCCAATTGCAAATAGTGTTACAGCGGACCTTAATAGTGAAACAATAGCCAGAAGATCATTTGTACCGAAAAAGATCCAAATTTTTACCCAGGGGTATTCATTGCTGAAAGACCAGCCGCAATATCGATTCAGCAATGATAAGGAAGCTCAAAAGGTTCTCCCGGATATAATTAACAACAAGGTTCAGAAGGTTACCCCTAGTGGTAAGTTGTCTGAAACCCAAAAGCAAAATTTTTCCAAAAAACGAAATACTGGGGTGGTTTTTTCCGGTGGCCCGGCTCCGGGCGGGCATAATGTGATTGCAGGTCTTTTTGATGAAATCAAAAAATACAATCCAGAATCAAAATTATTTGGATTTTTGATGGGAACAGATGGATTGATTGAATCCCAGTATATAGAGATAACCAAAGAGATCGTGGATACCCATCGTAACATGGGTGGTTTTTCCATGATAAAGACGGGCAGGACAAAGATTGACTCAAACAAGAAGATGGATTCTTCTTTGAAAACCTGTATGAACCTTGGGCTGGAGGCATTGGTGGTTATCGGAGGAGATGATTCCAATACCAATGCCGCCTTTCTTGCCCAGTATTTTAAAAAATCCGGCATCAAGGTCATTGGGGTTCCCAAAACCATTGATGGGGATATACAGGTGACAACGGATGACGGGGATGTCCTTTGTGCCATTTCCTTTGGCTTCCACAGTGCTGCCAGGGCCTTTTCCCAGAATATCAGTAATCTGTCCAATGACGGGCAATCCACTGTTAAATATTGGCATGTCTGCAAGGTGATGGGCCGTGTGGCAAGTCATCTAACACTGGAAACTGCCCTCCAGACCCATGCAACCCTGTCTTTGATAGGAGAGGAGCTAGCCGATTATGTTGACCAGGACCGCCTTGGGAAGGCAAGGGAAAATAAAACCATTGATTATAATGCCTTTGGCATTACCCTGCGTCATCTGTCCCGATTAATCTGCGATACCATTGTTAAGCGGGCTTCCTTTGGTAAAAATTACGGGATTATGATCATTCCCGAAGGAATCTTGGAATTTATCAATGAAATCCAGGTTTTTATCATAAAACTCAATAAAATTATTGCCGAGTACAACACCATCCATGACCAGGATTTTCACAGGGCCTTCCCGGGGTTGAATGAAAAACTTGATTATCTAAGGTGGATCAGCCAGGGAATGATAGACAAGAGCGCCTTTCCCATCTGGAACCTTCGGGACGATGAATTGTTCAACCAATTGCCTCCATTTTTTAGGGCAGGCCTTTTGGTGGAGAGGGATCTCCACGGAAATTTTCAGTTTTCCCAGGTTAAAACAGAAAAGATGATCATGGACATGGTAAAAGAGTATCTTGGGGTTTTAAAGGAGCAAGGGGTTTATAAAATCGGGATAAAAAATAGTGAGTATAATTCTATTATGGATTCCAGCCATCTGAATCCTGATTTATACAGGTCGGCTATTTTCAGGAATCCCGGAGACAAATATCTTTTGGTTAAAGAGACTATTATTTCCCAAAAAACCCTGAAGCAGACACTTGTCAGCAATGAATTGATGGATGCTGAAGAAAATATCCCCGGAACCATTGTTGAAATTTTTAAAAAATCCCAGCCCGATTTTAAAACCCAGACTCATTTTTACGGGTATGACGGCAGGGGATCAGCCCCCAGTCATTTTGACTGTAATTATACTTATAACCTTGGTATGACCGCATTTCACCTCATTGCCGGGAATGCTACCGGCCAGATGGCTGCCATTCGAAATCTTGAAATGGAGTTTGAAAAATGGGAACCCATTGGTATCCCCATTGCTAAACTTATGCATTTGGAAGAACGAAAGGGAAAATTGGAACTGGTAATCGAAAAAAGTCTGGTGGACCTGAATTCAAATGGTTTCAGGGTCTACAAAGCCCTGAGGGAAAAGTGGCTGGCAGCAGATGAAGGACTGGATCATTACCGGCAGCCGGGACCTGTTCGTTTTGATGGTGAAACAGAAGAAGACAGGCCCATTAGCCTGGTTCTCAATTCCATTAGCCCTAAAAACAAATCATGAGTTAGCTTGATTTTCTGGGGTTTTACGGGGCAGTGAGCCTTTCTCAAAGGGCTCATAAATCTGAACTGATTGTTTCCGTCCCCGTACCTTTACCCTGTCAATGAAGTGAAATGAAAATCTTTTTTCCAGTTTTTCTTTGGTAGATTCGGAGACAAGAATTGTGGTGCCATAGGTTTTGTTAACCCCTTCAAGCCTGGATGCCAGGTTAACATTGTCTCCCATGACCGTATAGTCAAACCGGTCATGGCTGCCGAAGTTCCCTACGCTCATTGTTCCTGAATTAATCCCAATGCCAATGTTAATTTCCGGCATGCCCTGGTCTTTGAAAGACTGGTTTATTTTTACCAGGTGTGATTTCATTAAAAGGGCTGTTTGAACGGCTTTGCCTGCATGGTCCG
>DAOWDR010000490.1 GCA_030638935.1 Desulfobacteraceae bacterium
ATGTTCGCATATTTATCAATATGCTGAAAGCAGAAGCCAAGCTGGTATTTTCTCTCCCCACGGAAGCCCAGTGGGAGTATGCCTGTAGAGACAGGGGGCATAAAAAACCCTATCCCTGGGGGAGGGATTCCCATCGTCCCCTGGAAAATTGCGGCACCTGTAGTGCTGGAGAATTTCAAGGCCGAACCGCAGTTGTGGGAAGTTTTACCCCCAATGATCTGGGCCTCTATGACATGGGCGGTAATGTACGGGAATGGTGCAGGGATGTATATGATAAAAAAGCCTATGGGGCCCATTCTTTGGAGAATCCATGGCACCGGGAAAAAGGATCTTCCCGGGTGGTCCGTGGGGGATCCTTTGCCGACAATACCTCTGCCTTGAGGTGTTCCAAAAGGAACAGCGTCATCTCCACCATGAAAAGTGAGTATATAGGATTCCGGCTGGTGTTGAAAAGATAGGCTGAATACAAGAGCTAAAAGCAGGTATATCTCATCTTCTCGCAGGCAAATTAACCGGTCTTCCTCCGCCAGGTGGTTGTGGCGGTCCTGGCTTTCTTTGCGCCATCATTTCTGGTCCTGTCCTGTATTAGTTGGTGACCGAGACTTGCTGGATAAAACCGCTCCTTGTTGACAACAGGGGATCACCATCATAGAATGATTGTTAATTAACAAGATTCCCGAGTACTATTTGCTCCATAAAAGCCGCTTTTAAAATATTATTTAGAGAAAAGTATTATTTTACCTATGTTTTTTCTAACAGATAAAGGAGACCGCTATGAAAGTCAGTTACAAGATAGGTGTTTTTTCAATGATTATCGCATTGATTCCCATGATTATTGTGGGCGGGTCCGGATACTTTAAAAGCAAGGATATGCTGCTTGAAAAAGAGATTAACTACACTGAACAGGCAGTTGAAGATATCCAAGTTCGAATCGTTGAGAAAATAGACCAGGCAAAAAATAGTGCCGCAATGCTTGGGACCAGTATCGATATTTATGGTGTGGAAGAGGGTTTTAAAATATTTAAATCAGTGGCGGCGGCGAATCCTGATTATAAGAATGTGTATTTTGCTTCAGAGGAAACCGGCAAGTTCTCTATTGAGCCTAGCGTGGATCTGCCGGAGGGTTATGATCCCAGGGGCCGACCCTGGTATAGCATTGCCAAGGATAAAAACCCTGTGGTGTCAGCGCCCTATGTGGATGCTGCTTCAAGCACAATGACCATTACAATTTCAATGGCAGTCATTAACAAGGGTAAGAAAATGGGTGTTGTAGGGGTTGACCTGAACCTGGGTTCTCTTGCTAAGTCAGTTAACGAAATAAAGATTGGTAAGACCGGCTATCTTTTTGTGTTGTACAAAGACGGTACATTGTTAACCCATCCTGACCCCAAACTGATCGGCCAAAATTTAAGTGATAAACTGCACTTTATCAAGACTATGATAGAAAAGAAAAATGGAAGGCTTGAATACGATTTTAAAGGACCTAAATTTGGGGTTGTCAGGACTATCGAAAAATACGGCTGGACTATTGGGGGCGGTACCTATTATTCAGAGATCAGAGAAACCTTAGATGGCCTTAGAAACTTATCACTCACTATTTTTGTCATCACCTTGGTCGTTGTATTGCTGGGTATTTATTTTGTTGTCCAGGGACTGACCAGACCGCTTAAAATCATGCTTGATAATATGACAGACATTGCAGAAGGAGAGGGTGATCTGACCAAGCGGTTGGAAGTGAAGACCAAAGATGAGGTTGGTCTTTTGGCAGAGGCATTTAATCTGTTTGTTGAAAAATTGCAGGGCATCATTTCGGATATTGCAAAAAATTCAGACTCTTTGGACGTTTCTTCTAAAGATATCCTGTCCATCTCAAATGAAATGACTGGAGGGACGGAAAAGATGGCCATGACATCCAATACAGTTGCTGCCGCCGCAGAAGAAATGAATACAAATATGACTTCTGTGGCCGCTGCCATTGAACAGTCTTCAACCAATATCAGCATGGTTTCTGCTGCAGCCGAAGAGATGACATCAACCATTAATGAAATCTCTCAGAGTACGGCAAAGACAAGGAGCACCAGCCAGCAGGCCGTTAAAAGGACAACCGTCGCATCTGAGAACATCAATATGCTGGGAACTTCTGCAAGGGATATCGGCAATGTGGTTGAAACAATCAGCGATATCTCGGACCAGACAAACCTTCTGGCCTTAAATGCAACGATTGAAGCCGCCCGTGCCGGAGAAGCAGGGAAAGGCTTTGCTGTTGTTGCAAACGAAATCAAAGATCTTGCCAATCAGACGGCTGAGGCGACCAAGGAAATAAAAGAAAAGATTGAGAATATACAGGATTCAACAACGGCAACAATTATTGAGATAGAAGCGGTGACTAAAGATATCAACGATGTGAATGAAATGATTGACGGTGTTGCAGCAGCAGTGGAAGAGCAGTCGGTGACTACCCAGGAAATCGCATCAAATGTCGGGCAGGCTGCCGAGGGAATCCAGGAGGTTACCGGAAACGTGGCTCAAAGTTCAGGCGTATCCGGTGAGATTGCATCTGATATAGCTAATTTAAACCAGACTGTGACTGAGATGGCAGAAAAAAGTACCCGTGTTAATAATAATTCAAATAATTTAAGCGAATTGTCTAACAGCCTTAAAAATACGGTGAACTTGTTTAAAATTTAGGTGGTAAAGCCCTGCCGGGTGAAGAGCCTTACCTCCTCTGCTGCCGGTACTTGTTTAAAATCATCCACAAGGGCGATATCGGCTGACAGTTCACCATATTAGGTGATCACAGCGTTGATAAAGTTATTCATTTTATCATAAGGGATCTTTTCCACCCGGGCACTCCCCAGGGAGACGGCCTGGCGTGGCCTGTCCGGACAGGTTGCCCCTGGTTTGATTTTTTGGAAATAGACCTGGTGATTTACCTTTCTGGTTGATAGTAGATCCGATTGTTTCAATACCTATCAGATGGCAG
>DAOWDR010000385.1 GCA_030638935.1 Desulfobacteraceae bacterium
ATCATTTATTCTCGTTAAATAATCCTTGTTGCCCATTAGCCTTGCAGCCACGGTAAGCCCGTTGATGATATCGCTTCCCACATCCTTTACAAAGGGAATTGCACCCTGGGCATAATAACATGCCTCTTTGATAAGCTCGTGCCTTTTAGCAACATGTTCGGGATAATCAGGAAGTTCAAAATAGGCGCTTATCTCCTCTCCAGTTTCAGGATCAGCCATAATTGCTTTTTCCCTCATTGCAGGATCATGGCCCATGAGAAAATCAAAGGCAGCTGTTTCAACCCCCACTTTGATATAGGGATCATTTGTTACATCTTCAACCTGTTTTCCCATGATAAAAACCCTGCGGCCGTCTTTTAAACCCTGTTTATATTCATCTGCTGTTCGTAATGCCATTATTTGCTCCTTGGTATCTTAATTTTTTATTGAGTGATTTTTTATCGAGTGATTTTTATTGAATCGTTTTCTATTGGGGCGAACATACCTTTGAACTCTCCCATGAAATTGATGTCACCTTCTATTTTCATTTTACCGGTTAAAACAGCGGTCAGCCCGTCCAGTCTGCCGGTTGCCACATCAAAGTAATCACAGTCCCTGGCAACAATATAAACCCTTGGGTCTTTTAAAATTTCCCGTGTAAGCGCAATAGTTGAATCCTCTATATTCACAGTCCACAAACCGCCTCCCTTGCCGGTGATATTGTAACTGACACCTGCTCTTACCCCTGCGGCCTTGTCCGGCAAAAACCTTGTTATCATTCCCTCAAACAAAGGGGCACAGGGTACGGGATCGGCGCTCTTTTCCTCTTCAAGTTCCAGTATGAGATTTTTTTTCAACACCTTGCCCACTGCACTCAGGGGCAGGCCTGCCCTGAACTCTATTTTTTCAGGCACCTTGTAGCCGGCCATTTTTTCTTCGCAAAAAGAGATTATCTCTTCTTTGGTACAGATTGCACCTCTTTGCAGCACCACACAAGCCTTGGGCACCTGGCCGTAGATATCATGGGCTTCTGGAATAACAGACACCTCATTGACCAGGGGATGGCCTGAAATCACCTCTTCAATCTCCTTGGGATATACATTGACCCCTCCCCTGATGATCATGTCCTTGATCCGGTCAACAATGAACAAGAACCCCTCTTCATCAAGGTATCCAACATCCCCTGTGTAAAGCCATCCGTTTCGGATGGTCTGTTGAGTGGCTTTTGGGTTATTAAAGTATCCCTTCATCACGGTATCGCCCTTGATCACTATTTCGCCTACTTCCCCCGGTAAAAGGCTTTTGTCCTTTTCATCAAATATCCTAACTTTAATACCTGAAAAAGCAGTACCCACGGAGCCGAACTTTTTTTTGTTTTCCATGTTGGCCGTAACCCCACCGGTATTTTCCGTTACCCCGTATGCCTCAAGAATAGGGGTATTAAATCTTTTCTCGCACTCGGCAAGCTGGGCCGGCGGAATAGGGGCAGCACCTGAAAGCCCTATGCGAAGAGAACTTGTATCCACAGAATCAGCTTCCGGTGTCCTTAAAAGAATATTCCACATGGTGGGAACCACATAAAATCCGTTTACCTTGTATTTTTCAACACACTCCCAGAACTCAGAGGCTGAAAAATTACGGCGCAGCACAATTGTGGCAGCACTGTAAAGGGTTACAAATGCCAGATCATTGAGTCCTCCGGAATGAAACAGAGGCAGAACACATAAAATTTTTTCTCCCGGATCAATGGGAATATGCCCCTGTTTTTGCTGGGCCCCGAAAATCACTCCCTTGTGGGTGAGCAGAACTCCCTTGGGGGTTCCTGTGGTGCCTGAGGTGTACATGATGGAAGCGCAGTCATGGGGTTCAGGTTCGATGCCTTTGAATATTTTGCCTTTATATTCTTCAATGATACCGGGAAGGCTTATATGATCAAAATCTAAGTCCTTATTTTGGGGCGCATTAATAATAATATGCTCAACAGAAGGAATTTTGTCTTTGATCTGGGATATAATCTGGGCATATTCAGGGTCTATATCGCCCCACCCTTCCTGTGTCGTTGGCTTAAGCATGTTTCCAGGCAGGGTATCGTCTTTTTTACTTATGCCCTCTTGATTGTTGAGATATCTTTCCAAATTGAAAATCCGCTCCCCGACTTTATAAAAATCTCCACCACTTACGGGGTATCCCAAAAGGCCTGACAAAAGACCGCTGTAATCTGAAAGATCCGTGGTTGCCATGGCAATGGACGGCAGATTGCGCATGAAAAATTTGAGAACGGGATCAGGTGTATATTTATAGGCAAAATTTTCCTCTAAAAACGGGTAAGCCGTCTGGATGCAGAAAATAGCTGAATTGATGGCATCAAAACTGTCCTGCATGAATTTTACAAAGTGAGCTTTGGCCTTGGTGCCATGGGGGTGAAGATAGGAATCCGCCTCAACTGAATGGGTGCTGCCCGAAAGATGGGTGCCTCCGCAGTTGGCCGTGGCAAACCCGAGGCCCTGGCCGGTGCAGCCCCTGGGATCATAGGCCGCCAATTCAAGGCCTTTGACATGATTGGCAAATTCCTTACCCCCGTATTTTTCAGACATGTATCTGACCCCTTCTGCCAGGTCATTGCCAAGGCCCCTGCGATGGGCAATGTCATGGAGGGTTTCCTTAATATTTGAACCATCCCCAAAGCAAAGGGAGCTTTCAAGCATTCCTTTTTCAGTCAATTCCATGGCAAAGCCGATCACAGATCCAGCGCTTATGGAGTCAAGACCCAGGCGATTCAAACTTTCATTAAAGTCTGCTATTTTATGCAAATCACTGATATCAAGATTTGGTCCCATCATGGCAATGGTTTCATATTCCGGGGAAACCCTTTCCTTTCCGCCAAATTTGCCGTACCTGCCGCATTTTATGAAACAACCGGTACATCCATGGTTCTTTGTTTTGTGTCCATCCCGGATGGCTTCTCCGCTCACCTGTTCAAGTTTATCAAAATAGGGCTTGGAAAAATTTTTAACCGGCATGATGGCCGTTGTTCCAAAGATTCGGACGTTCTGGGGGGTTCCAAGCTCCTTTAGTGCTTTTCCTGTGTTTTCATGGGCTTTTACTTTTTTCTG